>JAQGMT010000242.1 GCA_028292185.1 Ramlibacter sp.
GGCATCTATGCCAGCCTGGCGCTGGCGCTGGTGATGATCTACCAGGCCACGCACCTGGTGAACTTCGCGCAGGGCGAGATGGCGATGTTCGCCACCTACCTGGCCTGGACGCTGATGCAGGCGGGCGTGCCTTACTGGGGCGCCTTCTTCATCACGGTGGTCGCGGCCTTCATCGGCGGCGTGGTCATCGAGCGGGTGGTGGTCCAGCCGGTGGAGAAAGCGCCGGTGCTGTCGTTGGTGATCGTGTTCATCGGCCTGTTGGTGATCTTCAACAGCCTGGCCGGCTGGATCTACAGCTACACGATCAAGCCCTTTCCCAGCCCGTTTCCATCGCAGCCCCTGTTCGGCAATTCCTACGTCAGCTCGCACGAGCTCGGCTCGATGTCGGTGACGCTGATCGTGTTGCTGCTGGTGTTCCTGTTCTTTCGCTTCACGCCGCTCGGCCTGGCGATGCGCGCCGCCGCGCAGAACGCCAGCTCGAGCCGGCTGGTCGGCGTGCGCGTCGGCTGGATGCTGGCGCTGGGCTGGGGGCTGGCCTCCGCGATCGGCGCCGTGGCGGGCATCATGGTCGCGCCGGTGGTCTTTCTCGAGCCGAACATGATGGGCGGCATCCTGCTCTACGCTTTTGCGGGCGCATTGCTGGGGGGTATCGACAGCCCGGGCGGCGCCGTGCTGGGTGGCTTCATCGTCGGCGTGCTGGAAAACGTGGTGGGCTTGTACCTGGGCAGCGAAGTCAAGCTCACCGTGGCGCTGGTGATCATCGTCGGCGTGCTGGTGGTACGGCCGTCGGGCTTGTTCGGCAAAGTGCACGTGGCCCGGGTCTAGGCAAATTCCGGCCATGAAAACTCCCGCCATCACAACGCGCGCCATCTCGGCGACCTCCGCCGCGCCGACAACGCGCATCGGCCAGCCTCCTCTCAGCCAACGCAAGATCATCGGCTTGGCGGTGCTGCTGTTGCTCGCCTGTGCCGTGCCCTTCCTGGTCGGAAACTACCGCGTGTTCCAGTTGACGATGGCGCTCGCGTACTCGATCGCGCTGCTGGGGCTGAACATGTTGACCGGGTTCAACGGCCAGATCTCGCTGGGACACGGCGCGTTCTTCGCCATCGGTGCCTACACGGCGGCGATTCTCATGGACAAGGCGAACTTTCCCTACTGGGCGACCATTCCGTTGGCGGGGCTGGTCTGCCTGGTCGCGGGATTCCTGTTCGGCTTGCCGGCGCTGCGGCTCGAGGGCCTGTACCTGGCGCTCGCAACTTTCGCACTGGGTGTGGTCATGCCGCAGATCCTCAAGCACAAGAGCCTGGAGCACCTCACCGGCGGCGCCATGGGCATCGTCATCATCAAGCCCGACGCGCCGCAGTGGTTGCCGCTGCCACTGTCGCAAGACCAGTGGCTTTACTTCTTTACGCTCGCCTGGGTCATCGTGCTGTTCTTCGCCGCATGGAACCTGCTGCGCGGGCGCATCGGCCGGGCGCTGGTGGCGATTCGCGACCAGCCGATCGCGGCGCAGGCGATGGGCGTGAACACGGCGATGTACAAGTCGCTGACCTTCGGCGTCTCGGCTTTTTACACCGGCATCGCCGGCGCGCTCGCCGCCATCGGCGTGCAGTTCGCCTCGCCCGATTCGTTCAACGTGTTCCTCTCGCTGACCTTGGTGGTGGGGGTGGTGGTCGGCGGCCTGGCCTCGATTTCCGGCGCGCTGTACGGGGCGCTGTTCATCCAGTTCATCCCCAACGTCGCGGACGATATTTCCAAGGCCGCGCCGTGGGCCATCTACGGCGTGTTCCTGATCGGTTTCATGTACCTGATGCCGGGCGGCGTGGCCGGCGCGATCCGCTACCTGCGCCAGCGATTCTTCAGGAGTTAAGCGGGCCGCGGCCCGCCATGTGCAAGTGTGACGTCTCGAAAGGAAGCAATATGACACCCATCAAGTTCCCGAAACCATCCTGGGTGGCGGCCTCGCTCGCGCTCAGTGGTGTCCTGTTCGCCGCGCCGGCGCTGGCGCAATCGGCGCCCAAGGAAATCAAGCTGGGCCAGACCATGCCGTACAGCGGCCCGGCCTCGGCCTACGGCACCATCGGCAAGGTGCAGCAAGCCTACTTCAAGAAGATCAATGACGAAGGCGGCATCAACGGGCGCAAGATCAACCTGATCTCGCTGGACGACGGCTACAGCCCGCCCAAGACCGTGGAGCAGACGCGCAAGCTGGTGGAGCAGGAGGAGGTGCTGGCGCTGTTCCAGACGCTGGGCACGGCGAGCAATTCGGCGATCCACAAGTACGTCAACGCCAAGAAGGTGCCGCACCTGTTCGTCGCGACCGGCGCCACCAAGTGGAACGATCCGAAAGACAACCCGTGGACCTTCGGCTTCAACTTGAGCTACCAGACCGAAGGGCAGATCTACGCCAAGTACCTGCTGAAGAACAAGCCGAACGCGAAGATCGCGATCCTCTACCAGAACGACGACTACGGCAAGGACGTGCTCAAGGGCGTCAAGGACATCCTCAAGGGGCCGAATGCCAAGATGATCGTGGCCGAAGCGACCTACGAAGTGACCGACCCCACGGTGGACTCGCAGATCCTGACGCTCAAGGCCTCGGGCGCCGACACGTTCATCAACATCACCACGCCGAGATTCGGCGCACAGGCGATCCGCAAGGCGTACGACAGCGGCTGGAAGCCGCTGCACATCGTCAACAACGTCGCCGCCTCGGTCGGCTCCGTGCTGATGCCGGCCGGCCTGGACAAGTCCGTTGACCTGGTCACGGTGCAGTACTACAAGGACGCGACCGACCCGCAGTGGAAGGACGATCCG
>JAQGMT010000267.1 GCA_028292185.1 Ramlibacter sp.
CGCACCACGAGACACGCACCCGCCAGCATCGCGACCATTCCGGTGACGCGGGCGGCGCGCTCGCCGGCCGGGGCCAGCCGCTCGATGGTGATCGCGGCGGCGACAGCAGCCATCGCACGCAGGTCCATGACGCCGATCACAAGAAAAATGAAAGTCAGGCCCGCGCACGCGCGCGCGCAATGCAAGCCGAGCCACACTCCGTAGTGCAGCGCATTGCCACCGAGGGCAGGGGCCGCGAAGGCGGACCCGGACGCGGGGCGGCAGAAGCGCAGCGACCGCGCCTTCCACGCGGTGAGCTGGAAAGCACCGGCGAGCAATACCACCAACCCCATGGACAGCGGAACCGCGCGCGCCGCGGCGGCCACCTGCAGCGTGACTTGCGCGAGTGCGGCGCCGACCGCGAAGACGATCACACCGACCGCCATCCACACGAAGAAGTAGCCCGTGGCGGCGAAGGCAACCAGCCTGCCCACCCGAACGCGCCATAGCATGGGCGCCGCCGACGGCAGCATCATGGCCACCGTCATGAGAGCCCACATGCCGATGAACGAAGCGGCTGCACTGGCCCACGTCTGTCCGCACATGGGCAGCCATGCCATCGACAGCGCCCAGCCGCCGGGCATCGCGATTTCGCCCATGCCCCACATCGGGAAGCCTTTAGCGGCAGCAGGCGGCGAGGCCGGATGCGGGCGCTTCGTACTCGTCGTGGCGGCGCCACCAGATGCCGGCTTCGTTGCGACCCCTGGGCGCGCGGTCGAGCCACTGGTAGGAGCCCCACAGGCCGTCCAGGCCGCGCGAGTAAGTCGAGTACGTGTGATAGATCGCGCCGTCCTCGCGCACGAAAGCGCTCATGCCCGGGCGCTCGCGCGTATAGGTGGCGACGTCGGTTCCCGTCATCGCGGCGATTTGCGCGACAGGACCCTCGCCGCCTTGGGTGAGTGCGTCGCCGATGCCGCGCAAAGTCCACGCCTGCTCGCGGCGGTAGTTGTATTCCACGCCCTCGCGTTGCTGCTTTTCGGTGAGCGAGACGTTGAAGTCGGCGTTGAACTCACCGCCGTTCGCGGACGCCCACGGGAAGCTCCATCCCATGCGCTGCTTGTAGGCTTGCAACTGTGCGAGGGGGGCGCGCGAGACCACCGACAGCGTCACGTCGTGATGGGCCAGGTGCACGGCGAAGCCATTGAAGCCGTCGGCGATCATCGAGCACGACGGGCAGCCGGCCTTGTAGTCGGGGCCGAACATGAAGTGGTAGACCAGCAGCTGCGAGCGGCCCTGGAACAGGTCCGCCAGCGAGGCGCGGCCCGCACCGGTGTCGAAGCGGTAGTCCTTGTCGATGCGCACCCAAGGCAGCTGCTGGCGCTGCGCCGCCAGCGCGTCGCTGCGCCGGGTGAGATCCTTCTCCGCCGCCAGCAGCGTGAGCCGCGCAGCCAGCCATTCCTCTCGTGTTCCGGTCTTGTGTGTCGTCATCGCTGATGTCCTTTCGGGGGGTTGTCGATCGAGCAATCGGTATAGTAAGAACGACATGCAAAAGGTGAGAGTGACAAGTGTGGCGGGATTGCCGTGGACTCGATGATCACCGCCGCGGCGCGCGCACTGGCCGCGGGCGACGTGCTCGGCGCGCTCAATCGCGTCGCCCTGCGTGACGACGCGCCGGCACTCGCGCTTCGCGGCATCGCGATGGCGCGGCTGGGCGACCTGGTTCGCGCGCGGACCCTGCTGCGAAGCGCCGCGCGGGCTTTCGGGGCGCGCGAACCGGTGGCACGCGCCCGCTGTGTGCTGGCCGAGGCGGAGATCGCGCTGGTCTCGCGCGATCTCGGATGGCCCGCGAGCGATCTGGATGCCGCACGCGTGACCTTGGCGGCGCATGGCGAGCACGCCAACGCCGCCCATGCGCGGCACCTGCAAGCCCGGCGCCTGTTGCTGGTCGGCCAGCTCGACGCGGCGCAGCTCGTGCTCGACGAACTCGATCCCGCGCCTTTGCCACCGGCCACACGAGCCGCCCATGCACTCGTGGTGGCGGGCCTGGCGGTCCGGCGGTTGCGAACGGGTGAGGCGCGGGTCGCCTTGGACGAGGCAGCGCGAGCCGCGCGTGATGCCGGCATCCCGGCCCTCAGCGCCGAAGTCCAGAGCGCAGGGCAAGCGCTGGATGCGCCTGCCGCGCGGCTCATTCACGCAGGCCAGGAGCGAGTCCTGTTGCTGCATGAGGTGGAAGCGCTCTTCGCGTCCCGCGCCTTCGTCGTCGATGCCTGCCGCCACGCGGTGCGGCAGGGGCCGGTATCGGTGCCGCTGGCAACGCGGCCGGTGCTGTTCGTCCTGGCTCGCGCGCTGGGCGAAGCCTGGCCGGCCGATGCGGGGCGCGACGCGCTGGTAGCGCGCGCCTTTCGCGGCAAACAGGCCGACGAGTCGTACCGCGCGCGGCTGCGGGTGGAGATCGGGCGCCTGCGCACTCTGCTCGATCCCTTGGCCAACGTGGCCGCCACGCAGCGCGGCTTCGTCTTGCAGCCGCATCGCGCCACCCAAGTCGTCGTGCTGGGGCCGCCCGCGGAAGGTGAGCACGGCGAGGTGCTTGCCTTTCTTGCCGACGGCGAATCCTGGTCGAGCTCCGCGCTGGCCCTCGCCCTCAGCGCCAGCCAGCGCACGGTGCAGCGTGCACTGGAGTCGTTGGCCGCGGCGGGCAAGGCGCAGTGGGTGGGTCATGGGCGAGCCCGCCGCTGGATGACCACGCAGTCCGCCCCGGGATTCACGACGGCGTTGTTACTCCCGGCTTCGCTGCCGGGCGTCTAGGATCGCGGCATGAAACAGGCAACACCAGCAAAGCAATCGGCGGAGATCGTGCGCGAATATGGGCCGTTCGCCGGCGTCGACAAGGTCAATGGCGTCACGTACGACGGCACGCACGTCTGGCTCGCGGCCGGCGACAAGCTGATCGCCATCGATCCGGCCAGCGGCGACCGGGTGCGTGCGATCGACGTCGCCGCGCATGCGGGAACCGCTTTTGATGGCCGGCATCTGTTCCAGCTCGCGGAGGAGCGAATCCAGAAGATCGACCCCGCGACCGGCAGCGTGCTCTCGACGATTCCGGCGCCGGCCGGCGGCGGGTCGGGTTTGGCCTGGGCCGAAGGAACGCTCTGGGTCGGGCAGCACCGCAATCGCCGGATTCATCAGGTCGATCCGCAGACCGGCGCGATCCTGCGCACCATCGAAAGCAATCGCTTCGTTACCGGCGTGACCTGGGTGGACGGTGAGCTGTGGCACGGTACCTGGGAAGGCGACGAGAGCGAGCTGCGGCACATCGACCCGGCCACGGGGGAGGTGCTGGAGCAACTGCACATGCCCAGCGGCACCGCCGTCTCCGGCCTCGAGTCGGACGGTGCGGACCAGTTCTTCTGCGGTGGCGGAGGTAGCGGCAAGCTCAATGCCGTCCGGCGGCCCAAGCGCCGCGCCGCCGCGTCTTAGCCAACGCGCCACCGCGTATTTGGCCGCGCGCCTTGCGCGCCTCTGCCGACGCTTCTTGTTCTCGATCGCAGTCGCGTCCGAGCGGCCGTGAGGGACCGCACGCACACGGGTTCCAGTTTCAAACGGTAAGTTCCGCGCGCACGCCGCTGCTGAGCTTCCTGCTGAGCTGTAAGGAATGAACCAACTTCTTACGATTCGGGTGAAACGTCCTACATCCACGTCGGACCTGTCCTACTAGTATCGCCCCAACGCTGAGCTTGCGTTTGTGGAGACACCGCGGTTCGCCGCGACACGAGCACAGCGTCCCACCGCAGAGCCTTTGAACGCGAGCGCGCAGAAAAACACCGCGCGCCCGTGCTGGGCGAAGCCTTGCCGAACGAACCATGGAGACGTCTCGCGACGTGCCTTACCCGACCATGCCAAGACTCGAATCGCCCCAAGCCACCGACGCAGCCGACCTGCTTGCATGCACGTCCGCCA
>JAQGMT010000270.1 GCA_028292185.1 Ramlibacter sp.
CCTCGGTAGAACGCGATTTTTTCGCCGCAGATCCGGCGGCCCAGCGGCTTGACGTCGATTTCATCGGGGGTACATGCGACGTACCAGGCGTTCTTGGGGAACATGGCTGCGTTGGGAAGAGCGCTGAAGGTTCGGGTGCCGCTTCGCGTTGCTGTATACAAGAATGCGAATGCGGGTAGGATTCGAAGTTTACTGCGTACAGTGTCGTGGTGCCAAGGAGCGGCTTGCGCGATGAGATTTTTGTATACATGAATGAAGCCTGTGTCTGAATCGATCGGTCCGGCGGCATCGGACAGCGCCGATGCCGGCGCATCGCAAACCGTGAAGACGCAGCTGCGCCTGCGGGAGATGATCCTGGCCGGCGAGTTGCCCAGCGGCGAGCGCATTGCCGAGCTCGCAGTTGTGGAAAGGCTTGGGGTCTCGCGCACGCCCATTCGGGCGGCGCTGGTCAGGCTGGAGCAGGAGGGCCTGTTGCAGGCCTTGCCGAACGGCGGGTTCGCGGTGCGCACGTTTTCCGAACGCGACGTCTCCGATGCGATCGAGTTGCGCGGCACCGTGGAGGGCCTGGCAGCGCGGCTCGCGGCCGAACGCGGCGTGCCGCCGGCAGTTCTGTCCCAGGCCAGCCGTTGTTTGTCCGCCATCGATGAAGTCCTGGCCCGGGGCGCCTTGGACGATGAGGCTTTCCTGCGCTACGTCACCGTCAACCAGGAGTTCCACAATCGGCTCAGCGAGATGGCGGGCAGCGCGACCGTTCAGCGCGAACTCGAACGGGTGGTCAGCCTGCCGTTCGCGTCGCCCTCGGCATTCGTGGTGCTGCAGGCCAACTCGCCGCAGGCCCGCGACATGCTGGTGGTCGCGCAGGACCAGCATCGGCAGGTGCTGCAGGCGATCGAGCAACGTGAGGGTTCGCGCGCCGAAGCGATCATGCGGGAGCATTCGCGAATCGCACGGCGCAACCTTGGCGAAGCGCTGCACGAGCACAACGTCGATTCGATGCCGGGGGCGCGGCTGATCCACCCGCGGCGTTGAGGCCCCGGCTTTTTGCATAGCCGAATACGGGATATCGGAAAAACGTATAACTGCTAGACGCGCACCGTGGTTGCGGCCCAGCCGGGCACACCGACAATAGCGCGTCTGCGCGAAGCGATTCGCGCCCGCGCGCCGGAATTTCAACTTAGGAGACAGCATGAAAAAGAGAACGATGATCCGCGCCTCGGTCGCCGCCGCCCTGCTGGGTGCGGGCGCCGTCGCCATGGCACAGGACAACGTGTTCAAGATCGGGCTGATCCTGCCCATGACGGGGCAGCAGGCCACCACGGGACGCCAGATCGAGGCCGCGGCGCGCCTGTACATGGCCCAGAACGGCGACAGCGTCGCCGGCAAGAAGATCCAGCTGATCCTCAAGGACGACACCAGCTTGCCCGACGTGACGCGCCGGCTGGCGCAGGAACTGGTGGTGAACGACAAGGTGAATGTGCTGGCGGGTTTCGGCATCACGCCGTCCGCGATGGCCACCGCGCCGATCGCGACCCAATCGAAAACGCCGGAGGTGGTGATGGCCGCCGCGACCTCCAGCATCACCGAAGCCTCGCCCTATATCGTGCGCACCAGCTTCACGCTGCCGCAGGTGTCGGTCGCGCTGGCCGACTGGGCGCCGAAGAACGGCATCAAGAAGGTGGTGACGCTGGTCACCGACTACGGCCCCGGCATCGACGCCGAGAAGTATTTCAAGGAAAGGCTGCAGTTCAATGGCGGCCAGGTGACGGACTCGCTGCGCGTGCCCTTGCGCAGCCCGGACTTCGCCCCCTTTCTGCAGAAGGTGCGCGACAGCAAGCCCGACGCGCTGTTCGTGTTCGTGCCCTCGGGCGCCGGCGCCGCGGTGATGAAGCAGTTCCTGGAGCGGGGCATGGACAAGGCCGGCATCCGCCTGATCGCCACCGGCGACGTCACCGACGACGACCAGCTCAACGACATGGGCGACGGGGCGCTCGGCGTGGTCACCTCGCACCACTACTCGGCCGCGCATCCGTCGGCTGCCAACAAGAAATTCGTCGAAGCTTTCAGCAAGGCGAACAAGGGACTGCGGCCCAACTTCATGGCGGTCGGCGGCTATGACGGCATGCGCGTGATCTATGAAGCGCTGAAGAAGACCGGCGGCAAAGGCGGCGGCGAGGCGCTGCTGGCCGCGATGAAGGGCCAGATCTTCGAAAGCCCGCGCGGCCCCGTGTTCATCGATGCGCAAACCCGCGACATCGTGCAGAACGTTTACCTGCGCAAGGTCGAACACAAGGATGGCCAGCTCTATAACGTCGAGTTCGACGTGATCAAGGACGTGAAGGATCCCGGCAAAGCGAAGTAGGCTTTTCTCCCTTTCCCTTTGGGGCCCTTCCCCAACGGGGACGTAAAGTCGCCGCCACCCATGCTCACCATCCTCTTCGACGGCATCGCCTACGGCATGCTGCTGTTCATCCTGGCAGTGGGCCTGGCCGTGACGATGGGGTTGATGAACTTCATCAACCTGGCGCACGGCGCCTTCGCGATGGTGGGTGGCTACATCACCGTGCTGCTGATGCAAAAAGCGGGCGTGCCGTTTCTGCTGTGCCTGCCGCTCGCCTTCCTGGGCGCGGGCCTGCTGGGCGCCGTGCTGGAGCGCACGCTGTACCGCCCCTTGTATCGCAAGCCCCACCTCGACCAGGTGCTGTTCTCCATCGGCCTGACGTTCATCGCCGTCGCCGCAGTGGACTATTTCATCGGCTCCACGCAGCAGATCGTGCAGCTGCCGCAATGGCTCAAGGGCCGCACGGAACTGGGTAGCGGCGCATGGGTGCTGGGCATGGGGCACTACCGCCTGTTCATCATCGCCGTGTGCGCGGTGCTCACGGTGCTGCTGCAATTCGTCCTTTCCAGCACCCGCTTCGGCAGCCGGCTGCGCGCCTCTGTCGACGACCAGCGGGTGGCCGCGGGCATGGGGATCAACGTGAACGCGGTATTCCTGGGCACCTTCGCCGTCGGCTCGGGCTTGGCGGGTCTCGGCGGTGCCCTGGGTGCGGAGGTGCTCGGACTCGATCCGAGCTTCCCGCTGAAATTCATGATCTATGTCCTGATCGTGGTGGCGGTGGGCGGCACCTCCTCGATCACCGGGCCGCTGCTCGCCGCCTTGCTGCTGGGAATTGCCGACGTTGCAGGCAAGTACTACATCCCCAAGATGGGCGCGTTCATCGTGTACAGCCTGATGATCGCGATTTTGATCTGGCGCCCCCAGGGCCTGTTCGTGCGGCAGGGCGCGAAATGAGTCCGGCGCAACAATCGCTGCTGCGCTCGGGCCGCTGGAAGATCTGGGAGCCGGTACTGTGGCTGCTGGCCTTCGCCGCACCCGTGGCTCTGCCGAGCCACGCGGCATTGATCAACGAGATCGCGATCGTGGCGCTGTTCGCGATGTCGCTCGACCTGGTGCTCGGTTATACCGGCATCGTCTCGCTGGGCCATGCGGCGTTCTTCGGTTTCGGCGCGTACACCGCGGCGCTGCTGGCCAAGCATGGCATGCCGGATCCGCTGACCGGCCTGGCGCTCGCCATCGCGGGCGCCACGCTGTTGGGCGCGATCGGCAGCCTCACGATCCAGCGCGGCAGCGACTTGACGCGGCTGATGGTCACCCTCGGTGCGGCGCTCATTCTGCTGGAGCTGGCCAACAAGCTGGACTGGCTCACCGGCGGGGCCGACGGCCTGCAGGGTGTCACCTTGGGGCCGCTGCTCGGACAGTTCGAATTCGATCTGGCCGGCCGCACGGGGGCGTATTACTCGCTGGCCGTGTTGCTGGTGTGTTTCGTGCTCGCGCGGCGGCTGGTGCATTCGCCGTTCGGGGCGACCCTGAAGGCCATTCGCGACAATCGCCTGCGTGCAATGGCCATCGGCATCCCGGTCGCGAGCCGGCTGTCGGTGGTGTACACGGTCGCCGCGGGCTTGGCCGGCGCCGCCGGTGCGCTGCTGGCGCAGACCACCGGCTTCGCGTCGCTCGACGTCTTCGAGTTTCATCGCTCCGCCGACGTGTTGCTGGTGCTGGTGGTGGGTGGCACGGGTTGGCTTTACGGCGGCATCGCGGGAGCCGTCGTGTTCAAGCTGCTGCAGGACACGCTGTCCGCGATCACCCCGCAGTATTGGACCTTCTGGCTCGGCTTGTTCCTGGTGGTCCTGGTGCTGGTCGGGCGCGACCGCCTCATTCGTCCCTGGACCTGGTGGCGCAGGGGAAAACACGCGTGACCCCGGCAGCGCCCCTGCAGCCCGTGCTGAGCGCGCGAGGCCTGGTCAAGCGTTTCGGCGGCATCACCGCGACCGACAAGGTCACGCTCGATCTCCAGAAGGGTGCGCGACACGCATTGATCGGGCCCAACGGCGCGGGCAAGACGACCCTGATCAACCTGTTGACGGGCGTGCTGGACGCGACCGAAGGGCAGATCGTCCTCGAGGGGCAGGACATCACCCGTCTGGCGCCGCACCAGCGCGTGCGGCGTGGCCTGGTGCGCACTTTCCAGATCAACCAGCTGTTCGATGGATTGACGCCGCTGGAGACGCTCGCCCTCACGGTGTCGCAGCAAAGAGGATTGGGCGCGCGCTGGTGGCAGCCGCTGGGGGCCGACGTCGGCGTGGCCGAACGCTGCGACCAGCTGCTGGAACAGTTTCATCTCGCCAGCGTGAAAGACCAGCCCACCGGCGTGCTCGCCTACGGCAAGCGCCGATTGCTGGAGATCGCGGTCGCCCTGGCGTGCGAGCCGCGCGTGCTGCTGCTCGATGAGCCGGTGGCGGGCGTGCCGGCAGGCGAACGCGAGGAACTGCTGCACACCGTCGCGTCCCTGCCGCAGGATGTTTCGGTCCTGCTGATCGAGCACGACATGGACCTGGTGTTCAGCTTTGCGACGCGCATGACCGTGCTGGTGAACGGCGCCGTGCTCACCGAAGGCAGCCCCGAGGAAATTTCCGCCAACCCCGAGGTGAAGGCGGTCTATCTCGGCGAAGACAGCGTGTTCGAGGCAGCGGGGTCGCATGCCTGAACTCCTTCGCATCGAAAAGCTGAGCGCCGGGTACGGCCAGGCGGTCATCCTCAACGGCGTTTCCCTGACGCTTGCGGCCGGCGAGACGCTGGCCTTGCTGGGACGCAACGGCACCGGCAAGACCACGCTGATCAACACCATCGCAGGCGCGACCAGGCAGCATGCGGGCAGCATCACCCTGGCCGGCGCCACGCTGCACCGGCTGCCCTCGTACGAGCGCGCAGCGGCGGGCATCGGCTGGGTGCCGCAGGAGCGCAACATCTTCAAGTCGCTCACCGTGCACGAGAACCTCACCGCCGTGGCGCGGCCGGGCCCGTGGACGACCGTGCGCGTGTACGAAATGTTCCCGCGCCTGGCCGAACGCAAGACCAACCTGGGTACGCAGCTGTCGGGCGGCGAACAGCAGATGCTCGCGGTCGGGCGGGCCTTGGTGCTGAATCCGCGCCTGCTGCTGCTCGATGAGCCGCTCGAAGGCCTGGCGCCCATCATCGTGCAGGAGTTGCTGACCGTGATCAGGCGCATCACGCGCGAGGAAGGCCTGTCGGCCATCATCGTCGAGCAGCATCCACAGGCGATACTCGCCATCTCCCAGCGCGTGGTCGTACTTGACCATGGCACCGTTGTTCATTCCAGCACCGCCGACGAACTGCGTAATGCACCGGAGCTGCTGGATCGGCTGCTGGGCGTCGCCCGCAAGGAGTCCATATGAAATTTGACAGACGCGTTTTCCTCGCCGGCACCGCGGGCTTGGGCCTGTCGGCGCAATGGCCGAGCGCATGGGCGCAGGCGGCATTCCCATCGAAGCCGATCAAGATCGTGGTGCCGAACGCCGCCGGCGGCGCGGCCGACATCACGGCGCGCACCATCGCCCAGAAGATCTCCGGCCCGCTGGGCCAAAGCGTGATCATCGAGAACAAGCCGAGCGCGGGCGGGATCGTGGCGGCGCAGGAGGTCGCCCGCGCCGACCCCGACGGCCACACGATGCTGCTGGTTTCCAGCGGCACGGCGGTGAGCGCGAGCTTGTTCAAATCGCTGCCGTTCGACACCGTCAAGGATTTCGCGCCGGTATCGCAGCTGGCCACCTTCGACCTGGCCATCGTGGTCGCCGAAGGGGGGCGCTTCAAGACGCTGAAAGAGCTGCTCGCGTATGCCCATGCCAATCCCGGCAAGCTGAATGTCGGCACGCCGCAGATCGGCACCACGCAGCATCTTTCCGCCGAGCTGTTCAAATCCGCGGCCGGCATCGACTTCCAGATCGTGCCGTTCAACGGCACGCCGCCGGTGATCACCGCGCTGCGTGGCGGGCAACTCGACGCGATGGTCGACATCCTCGGTCCGCTGATGCCGCAGATCACTTCTCATGCGCTGCGTCCGCTCGCGGTGATGGGCCGTCAGCGCGCGCCTCAACTGCCCGACGTGCCCACCGTGGCGGAAAGCGGTCCGCCCCTGGGCAGCTTCGATGTGTCTTCGTGGAACGGTCTTTCGGTGCCCGCGAAGACGCCACCGGCCGTCATCGAGCGGCTGAACCGCGAGATCCAGGCGGCGCTGGCGCAAGCGGAAGTGCAGAAGCGCTTCCTCGAATTGAACCTGGTCGCCAAAGGCGGCACGCCGCAGCAGCTGGAAGAGCGCCTCACGAGCGATATCCGGCGCTGGAGCGACGTGATCGCCCGGGCGAAAATTCCAAAGCAGTAGTAAAGGGAAAGCAAATGGACATCAGACAGATCGGGCTGGTCGGCTTCGGTGAGGTCGGCAGCATCTTTGGTGCCGGCCTGAAGGACAAGCCGGGCATCGCGCGCGTTGCGGCGTGGGATCTGAAGTTCGCCGACAGTGCCACGCGTGCGCGGGCGAATGACAGCGGCGTTGCCGCGATGGGGTCGATGGCGCAAATGTGCCAAGGCGCGGACCTGGTGATTTCGGCCGTGACGGCCTCCAACACCTTGGCCGTCGCGCAGGAAGCGGCGCCTCATTTGCGTGCGGGCAGTTTCTTTCTCGACTTCAATTCCGCGTCCCCGGGCACCAAGCAGCAGGCGGCCGCGCTGGTCGAGAAGGCAGGCGCGCATTACGTCGAAGCCGGCGTGATGACCTCGGTACCTCCTTACGGCATCAAGGTGCCGATGCTGCTGGGCGGCGCGAAGGCGCAAGCGCTCGCGGACGCGCTGAACGCGTGGGGCATGGATGCGAAGGTGGTGTCCGAGCGGCTGGGCGTCGCCTCGGCGATCAAGATGTCGCGCAGCGTGATGATCAAGGGCCTGGAAGCGCTGGTGATCGAAAGCTATGCCACCGCGCGCCAGTACGGCGTGGAGGAATACGTCATCCCCACCTTGCAGGAAACCTTCCCCGGCATCGACTGGACCGAGCAGGGCGCGTACTTGTTCAGCCGGGTGGTGCAGCATGGCAAGCGGCGCGCGGAGGAAATGCGCGAGGCCGCGAACACGGTGCACGAAGCGGGCTTCGATCCGTTTATGGCGTCGGCCACGGCGGACAAGCAGCAGTTCATCGCCGATTGCGCGAAGGACGGCGCGTTCGAAGGGCTGCCCAATGACGCCCGCTGGCAGGACTATGCCGATCGCTTGATCAAGGCCAGCAGGCGCGCCTGATCAGACGGACGCCAGCAACTTGTGCGCGAGCTGACGAATGAGGTCCAGCGCCGCCGTCTGCGTCAAGGTCGCCGGCCGCTGTGAACTCATGGCAATGAGCAGCTTGCTGCGCAGGTGGGGCGCGCTGATGGGGCGCATCGAAAAAGCGCCGGGCCGCGCCGACGTCGCCACCGCGTTGCGCGACAAGACGGCGCTGCCCGCACCATCCTCCACCAGGTCGAGGATGGCCGCGACCCCGTCGATCTCCAGCGCCACATTCGGCCGGCAACCGAGGTTGGCCATCTCGCCTTCCACCAGCATGCGGATTGCATTCGGGCGGCTGGGGATGACCAGCGGCAGCGATGCCACGCCCTGCAACGGGATCGCGCGAGGCCGCGCGGGCGGCGAGCCCTTTCCGGTGTGGCGCTGCACCAGGTACAAGGGTTCTTCGAGCAAGGGCGTCAACTCGATGTCCGGTGAAGGACTGGCGTTGTAGAGCAGCGCGATGTCCAGGCGGCCGGTGGCCAGCGACTCGTGCATGCTGTACGACAAGCCTTCGCTGATGGACAGCGTGGCGTCCGGCATGCGCTGGCGGAACTCGCGGACCAGCGGCACCGCCATCGCCTTGGCGACGCTGGGCGGCAGGCCGATGGCCACGCGTCCGGCGAGGGCGCCGCGCACGCGGCCGAGTTCTTCACGTGCGCGTTGCACCTGGTGCAGGATGCCGCGGCCGTGCTCGAGCAGCAGCTTGCCGGCTTCCGTCGGCGCCGCGCCGCGTCCATTGCGGGTGAGCAGGTTCTGCCGCAGTTCGACTTCCAGCAGCCGCACCTGGCGGCTCAGCGCCGGCTGCGCGACATCCAAGGCAATGGCGGCACGCGTGAAGCTGCCGAGTTCCGCGACGCGAACGAAATACTCGAGCTGCTTCAGGTCCACGGCGTGATTGTGAATAACTTCGTGGCAATTATGCCAAATCGATATACCTGCTAGTGGCGGGCCGGGATTCCGCGGCCATCTTGGGCGGCGCACAATCGCGCGCATGTTTCAACACCTGCACTCCCATTCACACCGCCCTGCACCGAGGCCGGCATCATGAGCGCCCCGATCAAGGCCATCTCGTCAATGGCGACGCGCCAGCTGCTGGCCGACCTGGCTGAGATTTACCAGCCGCGCTCGGGCCGCGTTGTCGATATCGAAACCGTGGGCGGGGTGGACGCCGCTCGCCGCATCCAAGCCGGCGAGCCGTTCGACGCCGTTTTTCTTGCGTCCGATGTCATCGATAAGCTGATCGCGGGGGGCAGCGTGCTCGCGGGCAGCAGGGTCGACCTGGTCGATTCGGGCGTGGCAGCGGCTGTGAAAGCAGGTGCGCCGCGGCCGGACATTTCTTCCGAAGAGGCATTGCGGCGTGCCGTGCTGGCGGCGCCCAGCATCGGCTATTCGACCGGGCCGAGCGGTGTGGCCTTGGTCAAGCTGTTCGAGCGCTGGGGCATCTCCGCCCAAATCAAGGACCGGCTGGTGCAGGCGCCTGCGGGTGTGCCCGTCGGCAGCTTCGTCGCCCGCGGCGAGGTGGCGCTGGGATTCCAGCAACTGGGTGAACTGATTCACCTCGACGGCATCGACGTCATCGGCTCGTTGCCGGACAGCATCCAGATCATCACGACGTTCTCGGGCGGCGTTTGCACGGCCTCGTCGCAACCGGAGGCCGTGCGTGAAATGCTTGGCTTCATGGCGTCGGCCGATGCCGCCGATGCCAAGCGGCGCAACGGCATGGTCCCCGCCGCCCCCTCGAAAGGAAAATAAGCAATGAGCCTTATCATCGATTGCCACGGCCACTACACCACGGCGCCCAAGCAGCTGGAAGATTGGCGCAACCGACAGATCGCCGGCATCAAGGATCCGTCGGTGATGCCGAAAGCGTCCGACCTGAAGATCAGCGACGACGAGCTGCGCGAGTCGATCGAGACCAACCAGCTGCGCCTGATGAAGGAACGCGGCAGCGACATCACCCTGTTCTCGCCGCGCGCCAGTTTCATGGCGCACCACATCGGCGACTTCAACGTGTCCTCCACCTGGGCGGCGATCTGCAATGAGCTGTGCTTCCGCGTGAGCAAGCTGTTCCCAGATCACTTCGTGCCGGTGGCGATGCTGCCGCAGTCGCCCGGTGTCGATCCGAAGACCTGCATTCCGGAACTGGAAAAGTGCATCAAGGAATACGGCAACGTCGGCATCAACCTGAACCCCGATCCCTCGGGCGGGCATTGGACTGCGCCGCCGCTGTCGGACAAGCACTGGTTCCCGATCTACGAGAAGATGATCGAGTACGACATCCCGGCGATGATCCACGTCAGCACCAGCTGCAATCCGGCGTTCCACACCACCGGCGCGCATTACCTGAACGCCGACACCACCGCGTTCATGCAGTGCCTCACGTCGGACCTGTTCAAGCAGTTCCCCAAGCTGCGCTTCCTGATCCCGCATGGCGGCGGTGCGGTGCCTTATCACTGGGGCCGCTTCCGGGGCTTGGCACAGGAAATGAAGAAGCCCTTGTTGTCCGAGCACCTGATGAACAACATCTTCTTCGACACCTGCGTGTATCACCAGCCGGGCATCGACCTGCTCAACACCGTGATCCCGGTGAAGAACGTGCTGTTCGCCTCGGAGATGATAGGCGCGGTGCGCGGCATCGACCCCGAGAGCGGTCATTACTACGACGACACCAAGCGCTACATCGAGGCGTCGAAGATTCTGAGCGCGCAAGACAAGCACGCGATCTACGAAGCCAATTCGCGCCGTGTCTTCCCGCTGCTCGATCAACTGCTGAAGAAGAGAGGCA
>JAQGMT010000288.1 GCA_028292185.1 Ramlibacter sp.
CCTCACCGGAGCCGACCCGCATGAACAAGCCCACTTCTCCTCCTTCGACGCCCGAAGGTGGCAATCGCCGCGTGCTGATCCTCGGCGACGGCGGCGACACCACCGTGCAGGTGCTCGAATTCCTCGAGCAGATGGGAATGGAGTCGGCCATCCTCGACACGCCCTCGGTCGAGCGGCTCGATTCATTGCGCGACGCCGCGTTCGCCTTGCTGATGCCGTCCCCGGACAACGAAGGCGCAGCCACCATGCTGGCCATCGGCTTCATGCTGGCGGCGCTGGGACGCCAGCGCATCTGCCTGCTGGCCGCCCCGGATCAGGCGACGTCGAGCGTGCTTAACGGTGTGCTGCGCGTTGCGCCCGACGACGCCGGTGTGTGGCGCCTGCTGCTGGCGCGCGAGATGAAGCGCGCCGGCCTGGACGTGGACCTGAACAAGGCGCTGTGAAGGCGCCGCATCATTTCTGATTAAAGGAGACGAAGTACATGAACATCCGTCATTGCATCCGAGCTGGCGCTCGCATCGCGGCCACGCTGGCCGCACTCGCGCTGGCCGCGCCGGTCGCGTTCGCGCAGGCCTGCCCCGAGAAGAACATCCAGTACTACCAGGGCTTTCCGCCCGGCGGCGAGTCGGATATTTCAGCGCGCCATCAGCAGTTGTTGCTCAAGAAACGCTGCCCGAACGTCGACACCATCGTGCAATACAAGACCGGTGCGGGCGGCGGCTTGCTGTGGTCGCAGATCAACCAGTTTCCTGGCGATGGCCTCAACGTGATCGGCATCAACCTGCCGCACATCGTGTTCCAGCCGATCGAAGGCACGGTGCAATACAAGACGGCCGACATCACGCCGGTTTTCTGGTTCCACTTCACGCCCGACGCGCTGGTGGTGCCTGAGGGCAGCCCGTACAAGACCTTCCAGGAATTCATCGCCGCCGCGAAGAAGGCGCCCGGCAAGATGAGCCTCGGCGGCTCGGGCCTGAACTCGGCCAATCACGCCTCGCACGAGCGCCTGAACGCGGAGTTCGGCATCAAGAGCACCTACATCCCGTACAAGGGCACGGGCGACATGTCCGTCGCGGTGCTCGGCAGCCAGATCGACGGCGCGGTCACGTACACCGCTTTCGCCATCAACAACAAGGGCAGGGTGCGCGCGCTGGCCGTCGCCATGGAAAAACGCCATCCGCTTCTGCCCGATGTGCCCACCTTCCGTGAACTGGGCGTCGATTGGGTCGATGGCGCTTATCGCGGCATCGGCGTGCCGAAGTCCACGCCGCTGGCGGAGCGCAAGAAATTGTCGGACCTGTGGGCCGCGCTGAACAGCGAGCCGGAGATGAAAGAGCTGGCGGCCAAGAGCGGCTTCGAGCTGGTGAACGTGGGGCTCGACCAGATGGAGCCGTTCATGCGCGACAAGGCCAAGCTTTATACCGAGAGCGCCAAGCGGCTGAACCTGGGCGGCAAGTAAGCCGCGCTCACTCCGAGGTGATGCCCGCCGCCTTGATGGTCTTGGTCCAGAAGGCGGTCTCGCGCTTCACCAGCGCGTCCAGCTCGGCCGGCGGCGCATAGCGGATGTCGATGCCCGCCGCGTCGGCCCGGGCCTTGGTCTCGGGCAGCGCCATCACCTGCTTGATGCCCGCCGACAGCTTCGCTATCACGTCCGGCGGCGTGCCCGCCGGTGCGAAGATGCCCACCCAGGCTTCGAGCTCGAAGCCATTCAGCCCGGCTTCGGCCGTGGTCGGCACGTTCGGCAAGCCCGGGTGCCGCGTCTTGCCGGTGACGGCCAGGCCTTTCAGCTTGCCAAGCTGCACGTACTGCATCACCGAAGGCGGCGTGGTGATGAACACCTGCACCTGTCCCGACAGCACATCCTGGATCGCCGCGCCCGAGCCGCGGTAGGGAATGTGGACCATGCTGGTGCCGGTGGTCATCTTGAACATCTCGGTGCCCACGTGCGACAGCGAGCCGGTGCCTTGCGACGCATAGCTCAATCGTCCGGGATTCTTCTTCAGGTAAGCGATGAACTCGCCCAGGGTGTTGGCCGGAATCGAAGGATGAACCGCGATCACGTTGGTGGCGGACGTGATCAAGGCCACCGGCACCAGGTCGGATTGCGCCCATGGCACCTTGGAACTGAGTGCGTGATTGCCCACGTGGTAGGCCGAGTACGACGTGAGCAGCGTGTAGCCATCGGGCTGCGCCCGCGCCACCTGGCTGTAGGCGATGTTGCCGCTGGCGCCGCCCTTGTTGTCGATGATGATGGACTGGCCCAGCAGGCGCGAGAGCGGCTCGCTCAGGAGCCGTGCCGAACTGTCGACCAGGCCGCCCGGCGGATTGGGCACCAC
This sequence comes from Ramlibacter sp., assembly GCA_028292185.1. Classification (GTDB taxonomy): domain Bacteria; phylum Pseudomonadota; class Gammaproteobacteria; order Burkholderiales; family Burkholderiaceae_C; genus Ramlibacter. The sequence continues at coordinate 2,337 of JAQGMT010000288.1, forward strand.
CAGCGTGATCGGTTTGCTCGGGTAAGTCTGGGCCTGGCAAACACCGGCCAGGAAGACGGCGCAGGCGGCCAGCGCCAGGCGCAGGATTGCCGTTGTTTTCATATTTGTCTCCTCGGCGTGTGCCGTTACAGGCCAGTACGATAGCATTCAGTCGATGAAAGCGCCCGACCCCCGCACGCAACCGCGCGGCTTCCTCGAACACCTGTACCAGGCGGCGGTGCGCCGCGCTCTGCCGCTGCACAACACGGCGGCCTTCCTGCCGCCGCCGCCGAAGGGGCGCACCATCGTGCTGGGCGCCGGCAAGGCGGGCGCTGCGATGGCGCATGCCGTGGAAGCGCTGTGGCCGGCCGGCGCCTCGCTCGAAGGATTGGTGGTCACGCGCTATGGCCACGTGCCGCCGCGCCCGCCGGGGCTCAAGCAGCGCATCGAGATCGTCGAGGCTTCGCACCCGGTGCCCGACCAGGCGGGGCTGAACGCCGCCCAGCGCATCCTCGCGCTGGCACACGAAGCTCGCGCCGGTGACCTCGTGCTGTGCCTGATATCGGGCGGCGCTTCCTCCTTGCTCACCTTGCCGGCCGAGGGGCTCACCTTGCACGACAAGCAGCGCATCAACCAGCAACTGCTCGATAGCGGCGCCGGCATCGGCGAGATGAATTGCGTGCGCAAGCATTTGTCGCGGATCAAGGGCGGACGGCTGGCGGCGGCTTGCGCGCCGGCGCAGGTGGTGACGCTCGCCATCAGCGATGTACCGGGCGACGATCCGTCCATCATCGGCAGCGGCCCCACGGTGCCCGACGCCAGCAGCTGCGCCGAAGCCATCGCCATCCTGCTGCGCTACGGGATCGAAGTGCCGGGCGCGATCATGAGCTTGCTGGAGCAAGGCGCACTCGAAACACCGAAGCCCGGCGACGCGGTTTTCGCGGGGCATGCGGTGCATTTGATCGCCACGCCCCAGCAGTCGCTGGAAGCAGCCGCCGAGGCCGCGCGCGCTGTCGGGGTGGAGGCGCACATCCTCAGCGACGAAATCGAAGGCGAGTCGCGCGAAGTGGCCAAGGTGCACGCCGCGTTGGCGCGAGCCGTGGCGCGCAAGGGCCAGCCGTTTCGCAAGCCCTGCGTGATCCTCTCGGGCGGTGAAACCACGGTGACGATGCAGCGGCGGCGCGAAACGCCGGGCGCGGGCACTGGCGGCAATGCGTCGCTGCCTCCCGGCCGGGGCGGGCGGGCCGGCGAATTCTGCATGGGGATCGCCCAGGCATTGCAGGGTGAGGCGAACATCTGGGCGCTGGCCGCCGACACCGACGGCATCGACGGCGTCGAAGACAACGCCGGCGCCTTCGTCGCGCCCGACACGCTGGAGCGCGCGCAGGCGCAAGGCATGAATGTGGCAAGCTTCCTCGACCGCAACGACGCGTACGGCTACTTCAGCGCGCTGGGCGATCTGGTGATCACCGGGCCGACGCACACCAACGTCAACGATTTCCGCGCGCTGCTGATCTTGTGAACGCTGCCCGGCCGCAGTGCCGCTGAGCAGGCATTTCCTACGGCATTCCCGGCTCGGGCCCGACAGCAGTCAGTGCGGCATCGAGGCAAGGTACGCCCTGCAGCGCGACCTGCGGCGGGCGCACTGCGTGCCCATTCCCGCGCCGCAGAGGAACCGCCGTGACGCATCTACGCCCCCAGCATCGCCTCGCCGCTTTCGGCATGCTTCTCGCACTTGCCGTCTGCGCGACGCCGGACGCATCTGCCGGGTCGGCCAGCTCCGAGCACCGCGCCGCATCCGGCAGCAAGCTGGACCGCAGCGGCCACGAGCGCGTCGGCAAGGCGAGTTTCTATGCGCGCAGATTTGCCGGCCGCAAGATGGCCAACGGCAAACCGATGAACCCGCAGCGCGACATCGCCGCGAGCAAGACCCTGCCGCTGGGAACGACCGCCAAGGTCACCAACCTGGAAACCGGCCGCAGCGCGGTGGTCACCATCGAGGACCGCGGCCCGTACGTGAACGGGCGCATCGTCGATCTCTCGCCGTCCGCGGCCGAGAAGATCGGCCTGCATCGCGACGCCGGCATCGCCACAGTGGCGGTGGCGCCGATCGAAGTACCGCTGGCCGACGGCACCGTGAAGCAGGGCGCCGGCGCGCGATAACTTCCCCCCTGGTCGCGCTGCTGCTTCTCGCGCAAACGGTCTCGCGACGCTCAGCGCCGGCTGAAAAAGTCCCAGATCAGATCGGTGGCCGAGAGCGCTTGCGATGGCGACGCGGAAGTGGACGACGCCGCGCCACGCACGACTTTCCCGCCCGGCCACGTATGACCGCCGGTGTCGGTGGCGCACAGCTGCACTTCCGCTTTCCCGCGGCAGTACGAATAGACCTCGCAGTACGATGCCGCCTTGTCCAGGATGTGCCGCGGCTGCGCGGTGCAGCCATCCAGCTGCGCCCACTTCGACATGGTGTCGCTCACCGACAGCGCCCGAGGCGCGCCGGGTGGGTCCACCGCATTCGGCCGGGCCGGGCCCGCGAACGGAATTTGCGGATCGTCCTTGGCGTGAATGTGCAGCACCGAGACCGGCGTGGCGGGGCTGCACTCGCGCGTGCGGTCGGTGGCGGCCACGGCGGCCACCGCGCGCCACAAGTCGGGCACTTCGCAGGCCAGCCGATAGGCCATCATCCCGCCATCGGAAATTCCGGCGGCGAAGATGCGAGCCCGGTCGATGCTCATCTGGCGGAACACATTGCCCACCACCTGGCGGATGAAGCCGACGTCATCAACGTTCTGCGCGCGCGCCGAACCGCAGCACTCGCCTGCATTCCAGCTGGCGGGCTTGCCGGTTCCGTTGGGGAACACCGCGATGAAACCTTCGCGGTCCGACTTGGCCTTCAGGCCATAGGCGGGCTCGTTGCCCAGCAGGTCGGCGTTGTTGGCGCCGCCGTGCAGCATCACCACCAAGGCCGCGGGCGAAGCGAGGTTGTACGAGGGCGGCACGTGAACCACGTAGGTTCGAGTCAGCCCGCCATGCTGGACGGCGAAAGCGTGATCGCCCGGCCGGGTGATGGTGGACTCGGTGTCGGTGCTGAATTTTGGCTCTGCGGCCTGTACCACGCGAGGCGGCTGCGGCTTGGCTGCGGCTTTGGCCGCGGGCTTCTTTTTCGCAGGCGGCTTCTTCGCGCTGGCGGCCTTCTTCGGCACCGGTTTTTTAGTCGCTTGCTGCTTGCTGGCCGGCGCGCCCGCCGCGGCGTCTTGCGCCGAGGCAGGCGGGGGGGCGAACGCCAGGCCGCAGGCCGCGACCAGCAGCGCGCCCAGCGCGCGTGCAAGCCGACCGCGCGATGTCCGTGCCGCTGCTAGATTGCTTATAGGCAGCCGCATCGAGCGCTCAACCGAATGCGTTGAGCGTCTTGCCGCCCGCCTGCACCGGATTCGCATGCACCAGGATCACGGCCATCACGCAAGACTCGCTGCCGCGGTTGATCCAGTTGTGCACGGTGCCGCGTTGCACCATCACGTCGCCCGCTTTCAGGTGCACCGTTTCGCCGTCGTCAAGGTCCATGTCGATCTCGCCCGACATCACCACGATGTAATCGATGGAGTCGGTGCGATGCACGCGCCGCGCGAGGCCCGGCTTGAAATCGAGGATGCGGAACACGCTGCCGTTCTCGATCATCGTGAACTTGCCTTCGCGCTGGCCGCCGTCGGCCTGGCCGGAGTTGTCGGCCGGCACCGTGTCGGTGGTCCAGATGTTGCACGCGTAGCCGTTGGGGCGGCCCTCGGCGAAGTTGGTGCAGACCTCGTCGATCTTGACGATGGCCTTGCCTTGTTCGTCGTGGCCCGTGACCACGCGGCGGATTTTCGGATTGTTCATGTTCATTCAACCTTGATCTTGGCGTCCTTGATTACGCGGCCCCATTTGTTCATCTCGGACTTGATGAATCCGGTGAACTCCTCGGGCGTGCCGCCGCCGGGCTCGTACCCCAGTTCAATCGCTTCCGCCTTGAAAGCGGGCGCCTGCACGACGCTGGCGATGTCCGCCTGCAGTTTCTGGACGATGGCCCGCGGCGTTCCGGCCGGAGCGAAAATGCCGTTCCAGCCCGCGGCTTCGACGTCGGACAGGCCGGCTTCGGCCAGCGTGGGAACCTCCGGCAGGATGGGAATGCGGCGGGAGCCGGCGACGCCCAGCGCGATCAGTTTGCCCGAGCGGATGTGCTGGGCCACCACCACCGGCGCCAGGTAAGCGGTCTTCACGTGGCCGGCGATCACGTCGGGCAATTCAGCGCCGATGGCCTTGTACGGGATCTCGCGCACGCTCAGGCCGGCCACCATGTTGAGCTTGGTGCCCAGCACTTGCGTGATGGAGCCGGTGCCACCCGAGGCGAACGTCAGGGCCTGGGGCTGGCTCTTGGCGAGCGCCAGATACTCCTTCCAGTTTTTGACGCCCAGGCCCGGGTTCACCACCATCACCAGCGCGGTGCTGGTCAGCAGGGTGACGGGAATCATGGCTTCGGTGAGCTTGCAGCAGGCGTCGTTCAGCAGCACGTCGTTCAGCGAGTTGTTGATGTTGCCGTGGAACAGCGTGTAGCCGTCCGGCGCCGCGCGGGCGGCTTCGCGCGCGCCGATCGCACTGTTGGCGCCGGGCTTGTTGTCCACGATCACCGTCTGGCCCCACTTGTCGCCCAGGCTGATGCTGAGTTTGCGCGCGAACACATCGACGGCGCTGCCGGGGCCGGCCGGCTCGATCAGGTGCACCGGCTTGTTCGGATAGGTCTGTGCGCCGGCCGACCAGGACGCGGCGGCGACCAGCAGGGAGATGCAGAAATTCTTCAGGTGTGTCATGTGTCTTCCTTTTCTTTGATCCGGCAGCGGTTCACCGTCCCGGCGATTTTGCCTCGACGCTCTTCATGAAATCGGTGAGCACCCTGGCCAGCTCCGCCTCGTGCGGCGCCCATTCGGTGAACGGCAGCAGCGGCACGTCCAGGTCTTCGATCGGCAACCGATGCAGGATGCTGCCTTCGATCAGCTTGGCTGCCTCGACGCCGTTGGACGACGCGTGGGTGTTGTCGTTGCCCGGCACGATGATGGTGGGCACCTTGATCGAGCGCAAGGCCTCTTCGGTCATGCCCAGCACCGGCGCGCGCGGCCCTTGCTGGAACTTGTCCAGCCAGTGGCGCATCACGGCGATGTATTTTTTCGGGTCCATCGCCATCAGCCGCTCGCGATTGCCCGGGTTGGCCTTGATGCGCTCCTGGTACTGCTCGGTGGCGCAGACCGCGGCCATGCCGCCTTTCTCGGCCGCTTCGATGAACTGTCCGTAATACATACCCGGCAAGCGGCCGGCGGCGAATGCACCTCCGGTGACGCGCATCAGCAGCAGCGCCTTCACCGCCTCCGGGTGGCGCAGGTACACCAGCATCGACAGCCGCGCGCCAGACGAAGTGCCGCCGACGAAGGCGGGCAGCGCATTCAAGTGCTTGAGCAGCAGCACCAGGTCGTCGGCCCACAGCTCCTCTTCGCCTTGCTCGCCTTCGATCAGCACGTCAGAGGCGCCGGTGTTGCGCCGGTCGTGCAGCAGCACCCGAAAGCCCTTGTCGGCGATCTTGCGGGCGAAGGCCAGGAATTCGGCATAGCCGCGCCGGCCGCCGGTGACCAGCGCCACCCAGGGCCCGGTGTCTCCGAAGACTTCGTAGTTGATGTTGACGCCGCGGATGTTCTGGTAGGTCATGGTGCTTTGCAAAGAGTCTATCGGCTGCCGGCCGCAGTTTCGCACAGGCTGCCCGGCCATGACCAGGCCGGCAGCTGTCTCCGCGCCAATTTCGCGCCTTAGGCAAGTTCCCTAGCGCCGGCGGCGGTTTTCCGTAATCGACGCGGGCCGGCGGATGGTTTCATTGCTAACCGATACAGACGAAACCACCCATGCGCCCCTTGGTCATCTCCCTCGCCTTCATTTGCCTCGCCGCCGCCGCAGTGCTCGCCGCGCCGTCCCCTGCGTCGGCAACGGCGGCCCAGGGAGAGAGCGGCGCCACGCCCATCGACGTGCTGGACTTTTACACCGGCGTCGTCGACAACCGCCGTTGCTGTGACTGCCACCTGGACGTCTGCTAGGCCGGCCCTGCGGCCAATCTGATCCACACCGGCGCGTGGTCGCTGGGTTTTTCGCGCCCGCGATGTTCGCTGTCCACTTCAGCCGCGGTGAGGCGGCGCGCGAGGTTGGGGCTTAGCAGCAGGAAGTCCATGCGAAAGCCGGCGTTGCGTGCAAAGGCGTTGGCGTTCACCCAGAAGGTGTACACGCGCTCGTTCGGGTGCAGCCGCCGGGTGGCGTCGACCCAGCCCTGCGCCAGCAGGCGCTGGTAAGCCTCGCGCGTTTCCGGCTGCAGCACCGCATCGAAGCGCCACAACCAGGCGTTGTAGATGTCCGCATTGGTCGGCACCACGTTGAAGTCGTCGGCCAGCACGACGTCGCGACCCGAATCGATCAGCGTTTGCGCATGCACGATCAATCGCTCGAACCACGCCAGCTTGTAGTCGAACTTGGGGCCGGGCGCCGGGTTGCCGTTGGGCAAGTACACCGACGCAACCCGCAGGCCTTGCACGTCGGCCTCGAGATAGCGCGCCTGCAAATCGGGATCGTCGCCGGGCAGGCCGCGCCGCACTTCAACAGGTGTTTCGCCGCGCGCGAGAATCGCGACGCCATGGTGCGAGGGTTGGCCGTGCCACACCGCGCCGTAGCCCGCGGCCTCGATCGCCTTGATCGGAAACTTGGGGTCGCCGGTCTTGATCTCCTGCAGGCAGGCGATGTCGGGACTGGATTCGGCCAGCCACTCGAGCAGGCGCGGCAAGCGGCCGTTGACGCCGTTGACGTTGAAGGTCGCGATCTTCACCGTCACCAGGACGCGAAGTCGCTCAGGCTGGACGCGCTGCGCTGTCCTTGCAGCAGCAGCGCGCCGAGCGCGAGCCCGGCTGCGATGGCCCCATAGGTGGCCAGCATCGCGCCCGAGGAGATGCGGTGCTCGTAGCCGGGCGTGAGTCGCTTGGGCACCACGTGGTAATCGACCACGTAAGCGACGGCGCTGGTCGCGACGCCGCCCGCGATGGCTTGGGGCAGCTGCTTGGCTTCGTCGCGATGCCCGTAGGCGCGCGAGTACAACATGGCCCAAAAGACCGCCGCCAGGTGGTTGGTCACGTAGCCGGTGAGCGTGTGGCGTAGGCTCGGCTCGTCCACATGCAGCGACTCGTCGCCCCAGAGCCAGTGGCTCACCGCGTTGATCGGCGCGACGGCGCTGCCCGACTGGCGCGTTCCGGTGGCGGCGAGAACGGCGGTGGACAACAGGGCGGCGAGGGTGCCGGTGATCGCGCCTTCGCGCAAAGCGGTTTTCCAAAGGTTCATGGCGTTGCTCAGTTTTGTACCAGCACCCGCTGCGTGAACACGTCGGCGTCGCCGCCTGGTGGCGTGGCCGACCAACCCAAGGCCAAGGCACCGCCGCCCAGGGCAGCAACGCCCCTGGCAGTCGCGGAAAATAGGGAGCCCGCCCCAAAGACCGCATCGACCGGCACAGGGTCGCCCAGCGCTGCGCCGTTGGCATCGAAGCGTTGCGCGTTCATCCCCGCGCCACCGGCCTGAGTGAACACGACGAAACTCCCGTCGGCCAATTCGATCGCGTCAAGCGGCATGGATGCAATGCGCGTGGCATCGCCAACCGGGTTGCCCGCGCTGTCGAGGAACTGGCGGAGGATGCCCGGTGAGTCGGTGCGGGGAAAGCCGTGGTCGTCGAAATTGAACTCGCGGGTGAACAGCACGAAGCGGTCGCCTGCGAGCGGCAGCAACAGGTAATCGCCGAGTCCCTTCGATGAAGGCGTTGGGCTTAGCTGTGCAAGCGCAACGATTGTCGTGGCCGCATCCGCCGCATCGAAGTGGATCACGGTGGTCGCAGGGAAGTTCTCCACGGGGTTGTTGACGCCGAACATGCTCAATGTGTAGCCCCCCTCCCTATCTGCTACCAGCGATTGGGAAACGCCCCGCGCGTTTGTATACCGGGCGACAAATACACTTCCTACCGGCTGCGCCTGGCTGTCGTACCGCTGCTTGTGCACTGTGGGGAATATGGCTTGAGAGCTTTCCAAATAAGTGTTCCATGTCACGACGAAGCCGCCATCGGACAAGGCGGCTGCGCGGGGCGCAGCACCGCCGGGCATCGGAGGGCCGTCAGGGAGATTGGAAATGCGTGGAAGGACCGTGGTTTCACCTGAGAGCTGCGCGCCATTGGCGTCGAACCGCTGGAAGGAAAGCGCCTCGGCGGCGATCCCGGGTGGGACGGTGGTCTCATAGACAACCACCACGCTTCCATCGCGTAGCACTGTCACCGCACTGTTGTTGACGGCGCTCGTGGTGAGTCTTGAAAAGGGTATGGAAACTTCGCTTCCGACTTTGCCGCCCGCGCTGTCGTAGCGCTGCCAGGCAACGGCCGTGTTGTTGTCGCTCCAGGCCGCCGTGTAGCCTCCATCGGACTGAGCGCCGATGCTGTCAAAAACTTGCTGTCCCGCCGTTGTCGTGTTGACCAGGGAGGCGGGTTGCACGCGTAGTGCCGGTGCAGGTGCAGGTGCAGGTGCAGGTGCAGGTGCAGGTGCAGGTGCGGGTGCGGGTGCGGGTGCGGGTGCGGGTGCAGGTGCAGGTGCGGGTGCGGGTGCGGGTGCGGGTGCGTGTGCGGGTGAGGGTGCGGGTGCGGGTGCGGGTGA
>JAQGMT010000332.1 GCA_028292185.1 Ramlibacter sp.
ACGAGAGCGAAATCGAAGCCCACCGACGCAGCGGCCGGAAGAAAAGCGGCAAAGACGCTGGCGTACACGATGGCCGTCTTGGGATTGCTGACTTGCGTGACAAAGCCGAGAGCAAGCGACCTGCGCAGCGAGGCGCCACCGCCAGGCAGTTCGCCTTGAACGACGAGCGGCCGCTTTGCTGAGCGCCAGATTCGGAGCCCCAAATAGGCGAGATAGATTCCTCCCGCGACTTTGAGCAGCAAGTACAGGGACGGGACTGCCAGGAGAACGGCCTGCAAGCCGAGAAGAGCCGCCAAGGCGAAGAGGACGCCACCGGCGCCCATGCCCAAGGCGGCAGCCAGTCCGTTCGATCGCGAGGACGAGACAGCGATGCGAGCGACCATGACAAAGCTCGGACCTGGGCTGATCGCCCCGACGGTGAGTGCGGCGAGCACGCCGGCCAGGGCGGAAAATTCTTGCATGGGTTGCTCCGGAAAGAGGATGAGGACTAGCGAATCAACGTGGAAATTGACCGGCGCACAAGCAGCGAGTGCACAACGTGCACGGGTGCTCTTGTGCGCCCGTGTTGGCTGACATGTTAGGCATCATTGCAGTGAAGGCGTTGAAATCACGAAACCGGACTTCAAGGTGCATTGGGACTGTACGCAGATGGGGATGGGCGGCGGCTCTACAAATCCAGCACACACAACTGTCGAAGACGGCTCAAGGGCACGTGCTTTAAGTGCCCACTGGCGCTGATCTGCTGCCGCCGCGATCACTGCAGGCGCGTTTTCTGAAGCCAGCAGATAGGGCGCGTGTTCTCCCTGCGAGCAACTCGGGAACGGAGTCTGAAAAGTGACGAACCCACACTGACTATCAGCTGTGCATAGCCCTGTCTCGATCAAGGATCGAGACAGGGCTTCTGCTGCATCTGCATTCGCCCGGGGCGTAAGTGGGGCGCTGTCGCCTCCCCCGCAGGCCACCAACCCAAAAGGCAGGAACAGGCCAGCAAGAGTGACCCGGCAAAGCAGAGCGGCCAACGTTGTTGTTCCCGCCTGAGGCCTAACGTTCGGGTTGAGCGGCGCCATGAAGCGCTCGGCGCTGGTTTGAAAGAGCACGTGCACGCCCGACGTCATTTATCCGGGCCGATGCGTGGCCGCACGCAGGGAAACTTCGCTTCCGCCAAAGTCCTGCCTCCCAAAGTCTCCACGGACACCACGTACCCCGAGCGATCCCGCGAACAGCGAAAGTCACACTGCCTGGCGTTGATCGTGGCCTCGAACTCGTCACCCTTCACGAGCGCGACTCGCGTGAAATCGGTGTAGCAGGCCACCGATGCATGCGGGATATCCATGTCAGCGGACACAAGCAGCCTTTCATCAGGGAAGCCCTTGCCACGGACGGCCACCGTCTTTGCATCAAGCACTTTCACTTGGAGAGTGGGTGCCTCTGCGGCCGACGAGGCGTTGCCGACGAACAGGTACGCCAAAGCCGAAACTACACACAGTCTCAGGGTTCGCATAAGAGCTGGCATTCTTTTTGTGAGAACAGATGACGTCGTTGATGACGCCTAACGTTTGACATGAGGGGCGGCCGACGGCGATAGCTGTTGGACGTCCCTCTCGATGGAAGGGTTGGGCGTCATTGTTGCAATGCCTCGGGGCTGCCGGGCGGGCGTTGCTGATACGCGAAATGACACGCCGAAGGGCGACTCAGTTCGACATGCTAATGACCACTTTCCCTTTCGCCCTGCCACCCTCAAGGTAGGCAAGCGCCTCTTTTGCTTTGGCGAAGGGGAATATCTGGTCGATGACCACCTCGATCTTCTTCGCGTCGATGAGAGCGGCGATCGCTTCAAGATCAGAGCCGCTTGGGTGCATGAACAGGTAGCGATAACGGACACCGTGCCTGGCGGCAGTGCGACGTGTGCCGAAACTGGCGGCCCAGAAAAGCGCTGCCAGCGCACCACCGCGACCGAGGTCGCGGCGCGCGGTCTCCGGTTCGGGCACGCCTGCAATCGACACCACCGTCCCGCCGCGTTTGACCACCGAAAAGCTGCGGGCAAGGCTGTCCCCCCCGAGCAGATCAAAGGCTGCGTCGTAGTCGTGGAGCACTTCTTCAAATCGTTCACGGGTGTAGTCGATCACCACATCGGCACCGAGCCGCCGCACCAGCGCCTCGCCGCGCGGCGAGGCCGTAGTAGCAACCTTCGCACCGAAATGCTTGGCGATCTGGATGGCGAACGTGCCGACACCGCCAGCCCCCGCGGAGATGAAGACGCGCTGGCCATTCTCCAACCGGAGTTCATCGCGGAGTGCCTGGATCGCGGTAAGGGCCGCGAGTGGAACTGCGGCAGCGGTTTCAAACCCAAGCGAGGCGGGCATCTTCGCGAGGTGGTCTTCATGCACGACGGCCTGCTCGGCAAGCCCGCCCATGTTGTCCTTGTCGAGGCGCGCATAGACGCGATCACCAACAGAAAAGCGCGTCACGCCGCTGCCCATCGACTCAACCACCCCAGCGATCTCATTGCCCATCACGGCCGGGAGCGGGTAACGACGGATCACCCTGAGCTTGCCTTCCCTTGTCTTGAAGTCGACCGGGTTAAGCCCTGCCGCGCGAACTTGAACCAGAACTTCCTTGGGCCCGGCCGAAGGAGCGGGGACGTCGTCTCGCAGTTCAGCGGCCTCGGGGCCTCCGTATCGCGTCAACATCAATGCCCGCATGCGTCTTGTCTCATAGGTAGAAGGACAAGCGCACAAGCCGCCCAACGTTTGACATGAGCGGCACGCAACGGCGGCACAGCGCCAGATGGAGCACAAAATTGCGCCCCGCCGTTGTGTGTCCGTTCGATGGAAGGGTTAGGCATCATCGCGCTCCAACGCTGCATATCGCGTCTTCCATCACTTGCCACCGAAGAAGATTTCTCGCGCGAATGTCTGTGTATCCTTCCGCGATTGTCGGAATGCCAGTTCGTTTCTTCCAACATGCACCCCCCGCCTGACGCACCCACTGAAGAACTCGGTGACTCTGGCCGGATCGACTATTTCGCCCGTGCGTTCGGCGGTAATCCTCCATGGCTCGATGTCCCACCGCAACACGCCGCATGGAGCTCCCGAGGTGGCGTTGGGGAGGAAAAAGACTTGGTACATACCGTCCCAAGAGTGGTTTGCCCCGGCGTACTTGATGGTGCGAATGGAAGCCCCGGCATCGGCGTACCGTTTGGCGAGCTGTTCGCAGGGTTCGGCAGTGCTGTAATCGTCTTCTGCCCCCACGAGGTTGAGCATTGGCGCCTTCGTAATCTGGGGCGACCAATAGACCTGACTGCAGCCCGCATACATTGGGATGTGCAGCGCAAACCTCAGATCGCTCTTCACGACGGCGTGACGGAGTGGCTCAATCGCAGATTGAAAGGCCACACTACCCCCGCGAGAGAAACCCATGACACCGATTCTGGAAGAGTCGATGCGCGGATGGCTCGCCAACAGCAAAAGCGCCTGGAACGCGTCCATGAGGTCTGCAGCGTACGGTACGAGTGCCTGATTCTCGGCAGTTCGCTTTACACCACGGGGCTCAAAGACATGGACGACAAAAGTCGCGACACCAATTTCATTGAAGGCGTCGACCCATTGCGCCATGCTGCGTTCTACACCGCCACTGCCATGCATAAGCACGATGGCTGGAACTTTTTCGTCGGCGCCCTTTGGCAAGGTCAAATCGCCCCAGATTCGTTGCTCGGTCCAATTCTGGCGACGCTCCCGCGCGAGGTCGAACATGGTTTTCGGCGTGAAACTGGTGAAGTCAATGCGGCCTTGCGTTTCGGATTTCAAGTCTTGGGCTGCCCCTGCTAGCGAAAACGTGGCAGCGAGCAGCAGCAAAAGGCGCCCGAGCACCTTTTCGGGAGCGAAGACTCTCGCTGGTTGAACAGATGCTTTGCTCGCCACGCGGTCCCTTGGACGCCTAACGTCGGACGTAACCGGCGCCCAAGGAATGGGAGCGACGCGGGCGCGGACGCCCGGGGGCGTCCGGGTTGACGGACT
>JAQGMT010000347.1 GCA_028292185.1 Ramlibacter sp.
CCATCGACAGTCTCAGGAACATGCTCACCCTGTTGCCATCGGCGACGGCGGCGTCAGGTCCGAACTTCGTGGTCATCACCGGTCCGACGCGCTCGGTCGGCAAGTCGTTCATCAGTTTGAATCTTGCGGCAGTGATGGGGGCCACCGGTGCGCGCGTGCTTCTGGTCGACGGCGACATGCGCAGGGGCGAACTCGCGAAGTCCGTCGGGGTGACGCATAACAGGGGACTCAGTGACTTGCTGGCCGGGCGGTGCAAGTTCGACGCGATCGTTCATCGAGAGGTGATGCCCCACGTTGACTTCATCGCGAGCGGCCAAGTGCCGGGAAGTCCCGCCGACCTGCTCTGGGCACGGCCGATACGCGAGGTGCTGAAGGGCGATTGCGCACAATACGGAACGGTGATCATCGATTCGCCGCCGGTTTTGGCTGCGGCAGACACCACCATCCTCGCGCAACAAGCCAACGCCGTTTTCCTCGTCGCGCGGGCCGAGGTCACAAGCCTGGCAGAGATCCAGGTATCGATCAAGTGCCTGCTTCAACGAGGCGTTCAGGTCAAGGGCGTCATCTTTTCCGGCGTCGACATGTCGAAACGCCAATACGACGTGTACAGGTACAGCGGGTACGGATATCTCTCCGCCCGGTGAGAACTCATACCCGGCTGCATTCGAAGGCGCCACCATGCTGCAGCCGTCGGTTGTCCAGGCAGCCACCTTCCTGGTCACGATGATGTGCTGCGTTGGGCTGGTGCTGACGACGAGGTGGCACGGTCGCTTGTCGCTGGATACGACCGTAGGTTTACAGAAGTTCCATTCGTCGCCCACCCCGCGCATCGGCGGGCTCGCGACGCTGGCAGGCCTTGTGGCAGGGTACGCGGTGGCGCCGGATCCCGTGCGCGAGCTGCTGGGGCCCTTGCTGGTCGCCTCGCTTCCGGCTTTCGGTGTCGGCCTGCTGGAGGACGTGACGAAGGGAGTCGGCGTTCGCGCACGCCTGCTGGGAACCATCTTCAGTGGCTTCGTGGCTTGGTACCTGACCGGTATGGCCCTGACTCGAACCGGCGTGCCCGGCCTTGACGATCTGCTGGCGCTGGCCCCCGTCGCGATCCTTTTCACCGCCGTGGCCATCGGCGGAGTGGCGAACGCGGTGAACATCATCGACGGCTTCAATGGCCTCGCCGGTGGGGTCCTGTCCATCATGTTCGTGGCGCTCGGCGTCATCGCGGCGGGCGCGGGGGATGAAGCGCTCGCGGGAACCTGTTCGGTCCTGGCCGCCTGTTCGGTTGCCTTCACGCTGGTCAATTGGCCCTTCGGCAAGATCTTCCTCGGCGACGGCGGCGCCTACCAGTTCGGGTTCGCGGTGGGGTGGGTCGCCGTCCTGCTGGTGTGTCGCAACCCCGGGGTTCCCGCTTGGGCACCCCTGACCGTGTGCGCATACCCAGTCCTCGAAGTGGCATTTTCCGTGGTGCGGAAAAGCAGGCGCGCCGGTTCCCACCCTAGCCAGCCAGACCGGGTGCACCTTCACATGCTGGTGCACCGGCGGGTGGTGCGGCAGTGGCTGCCCACGATCTCAAGGACCTGGCAAAACGGGCTGACCAGTCCCTTCGCCTGGCTCTATGCTGCGGTGCTCGCCGCGTGGGGCACCGTTTTCGCGCGAGACAGCGCCTACCTGGTGGCTGGCCTGGTCGCCGCCGCGCTGGCCTATGCGAGCATTTACACGCGCCTGACCCGCTTCCGGTGGTGGACTGTGGCCGCACCTAAGCCGCAAGTGCATGGGCGCGCAATCCATGTGGCGGGGAATCATCTGCACGCCTCGGTCGGGACTTTGGCCAGTCTGCCGCGGTTCGGCAACCAGCATTCGATGCGCGAGCCGAGCGCGATTCAGAGGCGCCCGCGGCCGACACAGCAACCGCGTGCGATGCAGGCGCCCCGTTGGGCTGTTGTGGGCCACGGTCTCCTGGGCCTGAGTACTTGCCTGACGTTGATCGAACCTGCGCCCTTCGAACTGATTGCCCTTCCGCTCGTCCTGGCAAGCTGGATCCGGCACGCTATATCCCGCTCGCGGGCGTACACGCCGTCAAGCGCGGCGCTGGTGCTCCTGCTCGCGCTGTTCTCGCTGCTTCAGCTGGTCCCGGTGGGCGCCGCGCGCAACTTGCTGCAGGCCGCCGAATACGCTGCCGTGACGGCGCTGCTGATCATGATCGGCATTCACCTCGGTCGGCTGTTTGGAGCCGGGGACGTCCGGTTTCGCGCTTTTGCGCGCTGCTACTGCCTGGCGGCGCTGCTCAGCGCGGCTGTCGCCATCGGCAGCCTGTACTTCGCCGAGACCCGGACTGCGCCGGAGTGGCTTTTCTTCGCGGGCCGTCCCAAGGCCTTCTTCAAGGACCCGAACGTGCTCGGACCCTACCTCGTGCCGGCCGTCCTTGCGTTTCTGTACAAGGCCGCGCAGACCCGGTCGCTTCCCAAACTCATCTACGTCGGTTGTGCGTTGCTGTGCGCGCTGGGCGTCATCGCCACGGCGTCGCGGGGTGCCTGGGTCAACCTGGCCGTTGCGCTCGCCGTGTACACGCTCTTGGGGCGCAACAAGGCGACCATCTTCGCCGCGACGGCATCCCTGGGGCTGGCCTTGTTCGCGACAATGGGCGTCCTTTCCGAATCGGCACCCGACCTGTTCGAGCTCTTTGCCGGGCGCACACAGCTGCAGGGCTATGACACGGACCGTTTTACGGCGGCGCGGGAAACCTGGGAACTGGGATGGCGTTACCCGCTGGGTGTCGGACCGGGCGACATCACTGGGTACACGGGGTTTGATGCCATCGCGCCGCATAACACCTACGCTCGGATCTGGGCCGAGAATGGGCCTGCCGCCCTCATCCTGTTCCTGCTGATCGTCGCGGTCGCATGGATCTCCACCTTCCAGGCCTGGTTGCGTGCCAGGGCCGGCGCCAGTAGCGCGCTGGCTGTCGCTCTCGCACTGCTGATGGGCGTATTGGTCAATGCGGCCGTGGTCGATGCGCTTCATTGGCGGCATTTCTGGGTGCTCATGTGCCTGTGCATCTTCTCCTCGCACGTATGGAGAAGGACGACGTGAGAGTGCTCATCGTCATTACCAAGGGCGAGCTCGGAGGCGCCCAGACCCACGTGCTCGAGCTCTGCCAGATGCTGCGGCGCGAGTGCGAGTTCCGCGTCATGGTGGGAGAACCTGGCAACTCTCCGCTCGGCCGCGAGCTGTCCGCGATAGGCGTGCCGGTAGACGTGGTGCCCGGGATGAGCAACGAGAGTTCGATCCCCGCCTTCATGGCGTGCGTCCGGCAGGTCGCGGCCACCGCGAGGACCTGGCAGGCGGACCTGATCCACGTGCACAGCGCAGTCGGGGCGCTCGTGGGACGGCTGGCGGGGCTCATGTCCGGGCGCCAGGTTGTCTACACGGTGCACGGATTCGGTTTCAAGCCCCAGGTTGGCGCGAAACGGCGCTGGGTCGTGTATTGGGCCGAACGCCTGCTGGTGCGTCTCACCGCCAAGTACATCTGCGTGTCCGACGCCGAGCGGCAACTCGCTGCGACCCTGGGCGTGCGGGAAGGCGAGGTATCGGTCATCGCCAACGGCCTGCGGGATTCCCACTGGCGCGCCGAGCACGAGGGCGCCGAACCCGTCCTCATCATGGTCGCGCGTGCGGTCAGCCCGAAGCGGCACGACCTCCTCTTGCACGCGCTTGCCGTGATGCGGGACAAGGGAGTCGTCGCGCCGCGGACTGTGTTCGCAGGGTCCGGCCCGCTGCTGCCTGCCGTGCGCGCGCTGGCCGAGAAGTTTCAGCTTCCAGGCGTGAGCTTTCTGGGCGACGTGGACGAGGTACCGCGGCTGCTGGCGAGCTCGCAAATCTTCGCGCTCCTGTCGGACCACGAAGGCCAACCGATCTCGGTTATTGAAGCCATGCGGGCCGGCCTGCCCATAGTCGCCAGCGACCTGCCTGGGATACGCACGCAAATTACGGATGGCGTTGAAGGGCTTTTGACCGCAAACAATCCCGAAGCCGTCGCGTTTTCGATCGAGCGGCTTATGGGCGACCGGCAATTGCGCACCCGCATGGCAGCCGCCGCACGTCGAAGGTATGAACGTGACTTCAGCGCTGCCACGATGGCTCACGCGGTGATGCAGGTCTACGGCAGCCTGGCAGTACAGCAGCCGTATGTGGTGCGCCCCCCGGTCGTTTGAAATCCTCGCACACAGCATGGCCCCCATTACCGTCATCATCCCTTGCTATCGCTGTGGGCCCACGATTCAAAGGGCGGTCGAGTCGATCGCCCGGCAGACATTGCTACCGGCGGAAGTGATCCTGGTTGACGACGCCAGCGATGACGACACGGTCGACTGTCTGAATCAGCTGCGCGAGGCTTATCAAAACGGCTGGATCAGGGTGTTGAAGTCGGCGCGCAACGCGGGCCCTTCTGCCGCGCGCAACGCGGGTTGGGACGCAGCTTCCCAACCCTATGTCGCTTTTCTCGATGCCGACGACAGCTGGCACCCGCGGAAAATAGAGATCCAGTATCAGTGGATGACCGCGCACCCGAATGTCGCGCTGGCCGGGCATAAGTACAGTGTCAAACGGGACGTTGCTCCACCGGAGCCCATAACGCCCGGCATGGTGGAAGCGACTTCATATTCCCGAAGAGAGCTGCTCCTTTCCAATCGGTTTTCGACACCTACCGTGATGCTGAAGCGCAGCATCGGCAATCGCTTCGAGGTGGCCAAGCGGCACAGCGAAGATTTTCTCTTGTGGCTGGAGATCTGCTTGCAAGGACATGAGCACGTGTCCCTTTCGGGTGAGCTCACTTACCTGCATAAGGCCCCCTACGGAGAGGGCGGCCTCAGCAAGGATCTCGGCTGCATGGCAAGAGGCGAACTAGACACCTACGGCAGGATCTACAGGCAGGGCTACATCAGTGGCGTGGAATACGGTTTGCTGCAAGGCTGGTCGAGGCTCAAATACCTGAGGCGGATCGCGTTGATCACATCGCATCTTCTCACCAAGCCCTTTCTGAAAAGCCAAAGCGCAGCCACCGTGCAAGAGGAACAGGACGTCCAGTTGATGGCCCTTCCACCCCTGCCCCTGGTCTCCATCGTGACGCCGTCTTACAACACCGGCCAGTTCATCGCCGAGACATTACGAAGCGTGCGGGACCAGGGCTATCCGCGCGTCGAGCATATCGTCCTCGATTCGGGATCGACCGACGAGACCCTGGAAGTCCTCCAGCAGTTCCCCAACGTAACCCTGATACGAAACGCACCGGGCAGCATGTGCGACAAGCTGAACCTCGGGTTTTCGCTGGCGCGCGGCGATGTCGTGGCCTGGCTGTGCGCCGACGACTACTATTGCCCCGGGGCAATCGCCAAGGCCGTCGATGCGCTCAAGCAAAATCCGGACACCGCGCTGGTCTATTGCAACGACTTGCGCGTCGACGAGCTGAGTGTGGAGATCCGCCGCACGCCGAGCCGGCAGACGAGGTATCGGGAACTGGTGCAAGAGCAGAACTACCTCCCGAATCCCACGGTGTTCATGCGCCGCGAGGCGCTGGCCGCGGTCGGCCCCGTCGATGGCCGGTTTCCCCTGGTGTGCGACTGGGACTTGTGGATTCGCATCAGCCGCCGCTTCGTCATCCGCTACGTCGACGATGGGTGGGACGCTTACCGCGAACGCGAGGGCCAGCTCAACCAGACCTACTGGTACTCCGCCTGGGTCCAGGGTCGCCAGATGACACGGATGTACGGAGCGGGCTTCTTTCGCCCCTATTCATGGAGCGCCTGGTACCGCAAGCTTTTGCGCGTCGCCGGCATCCTCGGTGGTGGCGCTCGCCGGGCCGTTCACTCCAAGCTGCGTGGCGTCACGCGCTGACTCAAGCGCAGACATCAACCTGCGCCCGCCGGGAGGACCGGCTCGACATACGACCTTACTGGCCGAGCGGCTGCTTGAGAAAGAGGGTCCACGGCGCCCACACGTTCTGGTTGTTATCCGCGAAGGTAGTGCCGCTGAGGGTTATGCCGTAGACGGTGCCCAGGCCGTGCGAGTTGTTGACGGCGATGCCTTTGTCGAAGCCCTGGACGTAGTTGTTCAGCACCCGCA
>JAQGMT010000370.1 GCA_028292185.1 Ramlibacter sp.
GCCTGGTGCAAAAACTGATCAAGGCCCAGCGCCGCCGCGAGCGTACCGGCCGCGATGGCGCTGTGCTGGCGGTGCTGGTGTTCGACCTGGACCGCATCGCCGCGCAGGTCGGCACCGCCGGCGTGAATGAGATGTTCATCTGTATCGCCAGCCGCATCCAGCGCCAGGTGGGCGTGGTCAATCCGGTCTGCCGGTACTACGAACGCTGCTTCGTGTCGCTCGTGGAAAGCATACAGTCGCCCAGCTGGCTGCGCACCCTGGGCCTGAAAGTGGGCACCGCAGTGCGCCGGCCGATGCACGTGATGGCGGCCACCGGTGAGCGCGTGGAAATCTGCGCCGACGTTGGCGTGGGGGTCGTGCATCTCTCGCGCGGCGCCGCCGCGGTGGAGGACATCCTGCACGAAGCCGAGCGAATGGCGCTGGCGGCGCGTGGCATGCGCTCCCGTGCCGCCATCCTCGATCCCGTCACGGGCCGCATCATGCCCGTCGAGCAAGCCGACCTGGGCCGGCGGCGCGGTGCTCACGCGCGGCTGGCCGCGCGGGCGCACTAGAGCGCGCCGCCACGCCAGCGCATGGCGGCGCTGCCGCGTCTACACTTGCGACAAGACAACTCTCGGGCGCCCACCCCCATGCGTCGCTATTGGCTGGTTTTCTCCCAAGCCGTCACTGTATTGCTGGCGGCTTACTTCGTGGTCGGCACGCTCAAGCCTGAGTGGCTGCCGCGCGCGGGCTCCGCTGCCAGCCATGGATCACTGGCCGTGGTCGAAGCGCCGGGGCCGACCACGGTGTCAGGACCGCCGCCGCCGGGCAGTTTTCGCGAGGCCGCCAAGCGGGCGTCGGCCGCCGTGGTCAGCATCAACACCAGCAAGGCGCCAGACCGCCATCCGCAAGCCAACGATCCCTGGTTCCGGTTTTTCTTCGGCGATCCAGGTAGCCAGCCGCAAGCGGGGCTCGGCAGCGGCGTGATCATCACCGCCGACGGCTACATCCTCACCAACAATCACGTGGTCGAAGGCGCCGACGAAATCGAGGTGGTGCTCAATGACAGCCGGCGCGCGGCGGGCAAGGTGATAGGCACCGACCCCGACACCGACCTGGCGATCCTGAAGGTCTCGCTCGACCGGCTGCCCGTCATCAGCCTGGGCAACTCCGACGCGCTGCAAGTGGGCGACCAGGTGCTGGCCATCGGCAACCCGTTCGGCGTCGGCCAGACCGTGACCAGCGGCATCGTCAGCGCCCTGGGGCGCAACCAGCTGGGCATCAACACCTTCGAAAACTTCATCCAGACCGACGCCGCCATCAACCCGGGCAACTCCGGCGGCGCGCTGGTGGACGTCAACGGTTACCTGATGGGGATCAACACCGCGATCTATTCGCGCTCGGGCGGCAGCATGGGCATCGGCTTCGCCATACCCGTCTCCACCGCCAAGCTGGTGCTCGAAGGCATCGTGAAAGACGGCGTGGTCAGGCGCGGCTGGATCGGCGTGGAACCGGCCGACCTGTCGCCCGAGCTGGTCGAGACTTTCGGCGTGCAGGCCAAGCGCGGCGTGCTGATCACCGGCGTGCTGCAAAACGGCCCGGCGGCCCAGGCGGGGGTTCGCCCCGGCGACGTGATCGTCGAAGTGGCGAGCAAGCAGGTCACGAACGTATCGGAGTTGTTGTCCAGCGTGGCGGCGCTCAAGCCCGGCAACGCGGCCAGGTTCAAGGTGCTGCGCCGGGCCGAATCGCTGGACCTGAATGTGACGCCGGGCCTGCGCCCCAAGCCTTCGAAACCGCCGGCGCAGCGTTAAGGCTGACGCACGTTAGTGCGGGGACCCGTCCGCCGTCGCGGCGCCCTCTTCCGGCGCCTTGGTGTGCTTGATGAAAATCTGCGCCGCCCAGATGCCGGCTTCATAGAGCAGGCACATCGGCAAGGCCAGCGCGAGCTGCGACACCACGTCGGGCGGCGTGATGACCGCCGCGACCACAAAAGCCAGCACGATGAAGTACGCGCGGAATTTCTTGAGCTTGTCGACGCTGACGATGCCCATGCGTGCCAGCACCACCACCACCACCGGCACTTCGAAGGCCAGGCCGAACGCGATGAACATCGTCAGCACGAAGCTGAGATAGGCCTCGATATCCGGCGCGGCCGTGATGCTCTTGGGGGCGAAGCTCTGGATGAACTTGAAGACCTGGCCGAACACGAAGAAATAGCAAAACGAGACGCCGATGAAGAACAGCAGCGTGCTCGACACCACCAGCGGCATCACCAGTTTCTTTTCGTGCGAGTACAAGCCCGGCGCGACGAAGGCCCACACCTGGTACAGCACCACGGGCAGCGCGACCAGGAAAGCCGCCATCAAGAGGATTTTCAGCGGCACCAGGAACGGTGAAATCACCGACGTGGCGATCAGCGTCGCCCCCTTGGGCAAGTGCGCCACCAGCGGCGCCGCCAGGATGTCGTAAAGCGCGCCCGGGCCGGGGTACAGGAACAGGCAGGCGGCCACGATGCCGATGGCGATCATGGCCTTGATCAGCCGGTCGCGCAGCTCCACCAGGTGGGCGACGAAGGGCTGCTCGGTACCGGCGAGCTCGTCTTCTTGGGTCGGATCGGACATCAGTTGAATTTTTGCGGGCGAAAGCGCGCCACGCGCGCCGCACCCGAGAGCGCCTTGGTGCGAATGCCGTTACGCGCCTTGTACCAGCTGGGAGTGGCGCCCTGCTTCAAGCGCCACTTCTTCTTGGGGTGCCGGTATTCCGGATAGGACACGGGTATCTCGATCGGAGCCGCATGGTCGATGGCGAGGGTGCCGGTCGCGTCCTTGAATTCACGATCGATCTCGTTCACGGTGCCGTGGATCGAGCTCTCGACATCGCGCGCCGCCGTTTCCACCGTGTCCTTCATCTTCTTGAGTTCTTCGAGCTCGATGGAGCGGTTGACTTCGGCTTTCACGTCGGCCACATAACGCTGTGCCTTGCCCAGGAGCGTGCCGACCGTGCGGGCCACGCGCGGGAGCTTCTCCGGTCCGATGACGATCAGCGCCACGGCGCCGATCACCATCATCTTTTCTATGCCGAGATCGATCATGCTGGATTGACGCCGCGTCGCCCCGCGGCTGTACGGGAGATCAAGACTTGTTCTTGGCTTCCACGTCGATCGTGGTCTTGTCCGCGCCCGGTTGGGCGGCCGTGACCTGGCTCTGCGCCGCCGGCGGCACCGGGGTCTCGGCGGTCGAGCCTTCCTTGATGCCGTCCTTGAATCCCTTCACCGCGCCGCCGAGATCGGAGCCGATGTTCTTGAGCTTTTTGGTGCCGAAAACAAGCACGATGATCAGCAACACGATCAACCAGTGCCAAATGGAAAACGAACCCATGAATTTCTCCTGACAATTGGGTTGATTCTAGTCGCGCAGACTGGTTCAACCCGCGCGAAGACCTTGTGCCGGCTCAGCCTTTGAGCCAGGGGCGCGGACCGCCCAGCACGTGCATGTGCAGGTGATGCACCTCTTGCCCGCCGATCGCGCCCGTGTTGATCACGAGCCGCCAGCCGCCTTCGGGATAAGGACTGCACCCTTCCTGCATCGCGAGCTTGGGCGCGAGCGCCAACATGCGCCCGAGCAGCTGTGCGTGCTCCGGCCCCACTTGCGCCATCGACGGGATGTGGCTCTTGGGGATCAGCAGGAAATGCACGGGCGCCCACGGGTGGATGTCGTGGAAGGCGAGCACCTCCTCGTCTTCATGGACCTTGCGCGAGGGTATCTTGCCCTGCACGATCTTGCAGAAGATGCAGTCTGGGTTGGCGGCGAAACTCATGTTCAGCAGTTCAGATCAATCACCGGGGCTGCCGGTTGTCGGCGAAGCGCAGCCAACCCCGGATGCAGCGGTACAGGTACCACAAGCCGATGATGGCGTAAGCGATGGCGCCGGGCGCGATCAGCAACACCCACAAGGGACCGGTCACCACCAGCCACAGCACGGTCCACCAGAAAGTGGCGATCATGTAGCTGTGGTGGTTCACGTAGAGCGGGTCGTGCTCGTCGGACCGTTTGATGTAATTGATGACGAGCGCGATCACCGCGAGGGTGCCCATGCTCGCCCACGCCACGGTGTGCAGCCCGTACAGGACGTGCATCACCGTGCGGTCGGCCGGCGTCTTGGCCTCGAAGCTTGCGAAATCGGTTTCCACGATCAGCTTTCTCCTTCGCGCCGCCGGGCTTTGCGCAACGACTTTTCCTCGATGCCGCTGGTGCCGGCGCGCCGGTCGAGTTCGCCGATCACATCCGCCGGCGCAAGGTCGTAATAAGACAAGGCGATCATCGTGTGGAACCACAAATCGGCGACTTCGGCCACGATGCGCTGCCGGTCGGCGCCGTGGTCCGCGTCCTTCGCGGCCATCACGACTTCGGTCGCCTCCTCGCCGATCTTCTTGAGGAAGGCGTCGGGGCCCTGGTGCAGCAAGCGCGCCACGTAGCTGGTCTGCGGGTCGCCGCCTTTGGCGGCCTTGCGGCTGTCGATGACCGTGGCCAGATCCGCCAGCACGCCCTCGAGGTGCCGCGGCGGGGAAGCGTCGGTGCTCATGCGGACCCCTGGTAGATGGATTGCGGATCTTTCAACACCGGCTCCGCGGCCTGCCAGGCACCGTCGCGGTACAGCTGGAAAAAACAGCTGTGGCGGCCGGTGTGGCAGGCGATGGACGGATCGTGGCCGAGCTGCGTGACCTTCAGCAGCAGGACGTCGTTATCGCAATCCATGCGGATTTCGTGCACTTGCTGCACATGACCCGACTCTTCTCCCTTGAACCACAACTTCCCGCGCGAGCGGCTGTAGTACACGGCGCGTCCCAGCTCGGCTGTTTGCTGCAGCGCCTCGCGGTCCATCCAGGCGAACATCAGCACGTCGTTGCTGCCGACTTCCTGCGCGATCACGGGCACCAGCCCCTGCGCATCCCACTTGACCTGGTTGAGCCAATCCATGGCTCTTATTGTGACGGATGCCGGCCGCAGGGCGGCCCATGGCGGGCCAAGCCCACAAACTCAGAGGCGTACCGGGATTCCGCGCTCGGCCATCCTGGCCTTCGCCTGGGCCACCGTGTATTCGCCGTAGTGAAAGATGCTGGCAGCCAGCACGGCGTCGGCGCCGCCCTGCTGGATGCCGTCGGCCAGGTGGTCGAGGTTGCCGACGCCGCCGGAGGCGATAACCGGCACGCTGACGGCGTCGCTCACCGCACGGGTCAGCGCGAGATCGAAGCCGGACTTGGTGCCGTCGCGGTCCATGCTGGTCAGCAGGATTTCGCCCGCGCCGCGCCGCGCCATGTCGGCAGCCCACTGCACCGCGTCCAGGCCGGTGTTGCGGCGCCCGCCATGGCTGTACACGTCCCAGCCCGCCCCGCGCGCCTGCGCTTCCTCGTCACTGCGGCGCTTGGCATCGATGGCCACCACGATGCACTGCGCGCCGTATTTGTCGGATGCGGCTGAAATGACTTCGGGGTTGGCGATGGCCGCGGAATTGAAACTGGTCTTGTCGGCGCCGGCATTGAGCAAGCGCCGAACGTCTTCGACGGTGCGCACCCCGCCGCCGACGGTGAGCGGAATGAACACCTGCGAAGCGACGGCTTCGATCATGTGCAGGATCAGGTCGCGCTCGTCGCTGGTGGCGGTGATATCGAGAAAAGTGAGTTCATCGGCGCCCTGGTCGTTGTAGCGGGCGGCGATTTCCACCGGGTCACCGGCATCGCGCAAGGACATGAAGTTGACGCCCTTGACCACGCGTCCGCCTGTGACGTCGAGGCAGGGGATGATTCGCTTGGCGAGCACGCGGCGACCTAGCTGCCCAATTCGTCGGCCTTGGCCTGCGCTTTGACGAAATCGAGATCGCCGGAGTAGATGGCGCGGCCGCAGATCACGGCCTCGATGCCTTCGTCCTCCACGGCGCAAAGCTTTTCGATGTCGCTGATGCCGGACAGGCCGCCCGAAGCGATCACCGGGATGTGCAGGGCCTGCGCCAGTTTGACCGTGGCCTCGACGTTGATTCCGGTGAGCATGCCGTCGCGGCCGATGTCGGTGTAAACGATGGACTCGACGCCCCAGTCCTCGAACTTGCGCGCCAGGTCCACCACCTCGTGGCCGGTCAACTTGCTCCAGCCGTCGGTGGCGACCTTGCCGTCCTTGGCGTCCAGGCCGACGATGATGTGCCCGCCGAACGCGCTGCAGGCGTCCTTCAGGAAGCCCGGGTTCTTGACCGCGGCGGTCCCGATGATCACGTAGCGCAAGCCGCCGTCGATGTATTTCTCAATCGTGTCGAGGTCACGAATGCCGCCCCCCAGCTGAACCGGGATATCGTCGCCCACGGCCTTGAGGATGGACTTGATGGCCGCGATATTCTGCGGCTTGCCGGCGAAGGCGCCGTTCAGGTCCACCAGGTGCAGGCGCCGCGCGCCCTTCTTCAGCCAGCTGCGCGCCATTTCCGCCGGGTCCTCGCCAAACGTGGTCGCTTGGTCCATGTCGCCTTGCTTCAGGCGAACGCAGTGGCCGTCTTTGATGTCAATCGCAGGAATGAGGAGCATGGGGCAGGAGCGTGAGGCACGCCGGGGAGCGTAGGTGCTCGTCCCTGGGCTTCACGGGGTCCATTGAAGGAAGTTGCGATAAAGGGCGAGGCCTTGGTCTGCGCTTTTCTCGGGGTGGAACTGGGTGGCAAAAATATTATCGCGTGCAATCGCGGCGGTAAAGCGACTCCCGTAGTCGGCTTCGCCTGCGCTGTGGCGCGCATCCGACGGGTGGGCGTAGAAGCTGTGGACGAAATAGAAGTAGCTGGCATCCGGGACCCCCTGCCAAATGGCATGAGGTTGCGTCTGCAACACCTGGTTCCAGCCCATTTGCGGCACCTTGAAACGGCTTCCATCGGCCTGCAGGCGGCCGGCCAGCTCGAACTTCAGGACTTCGCCGTGAATCAGCCCCAGGCCCTCGGAGGGGCCTTCTTCGCTGCGATCGAGCAGCATCTGCATGCCCACGCAGACCCCGAACAGCGGTTTGCTGGCCGCCGCCTCCAGCACCGATTCCCTCAGCCCCGAGTCCCGCAGCTCGCGCATGCAGTCGGGCATGGCGCCCTGCCCGGGCAGCACCACCCGCTCGGCGCCGCGCACCACTTCGGGCCGGGAAGTGACCACCACCTCGAAGCCGGCGTCCTTGGCCACATGCATCACGGCCTGGGCCACCGAACGCAGGTTGCCCATGCCGTAATCGACCACTGCCACTGTTTTCATGGATGTCCGGTGCGAGTCCTGGCCAGGCAGGCGCCCCACGCAAGGGTCAGAGGGACCCCTTGGTGGAAGGGACGCTGCCGGCGCTGCGCGGGTCGAGCTCCAGCGCCATGCGCAGTGCCCGCGCAAACGCCTTGAACACCGTCTCACACTGATGGTGCGCGTTCTCGCCGCGCAGGTTGTCGATGTGCAAGGTGACGAAAGCGTGGTTGGCGAAGCCCTGGAAAAATTCGTGCGCCAGCTGGCTGTCGAAGGTGCCGATCATGCCGCTCTTGAAAGGCACGTTCATGACCAGCCCCGGCCGCCCCGAGAAATCGATCACCACGCGCGAAAGCGCCTCGTCCAGCGGCACATAGGCATGGCCGTAGCGCCGGATGCCTTTCTTGTCGCCCACCGCCTTGTAGATCGCCTGCCCGAGCGTGATGCCCACATCCTCCACGGTGTGATGGCCGTCGATGTGCAAGTCGCCCTGCGCCTCGATATCCAGGTCGATCAGGCCATGCCGGGCGATTTGGTCGAGCATGTGATCGAAAAAGCCGATTCCGGTGGACAGCTTGGCCTGCCCGGTGCCGTCCAGGTCCACCCGCGCGGTGATGCGGGTTTCGGCCGTGCTGCGCACCACCTCCGCCTGGCGGTGGCTGTTGGTGAGGCTTGAATTCGCGTCGGGGGCGGGGACAGTGGTCATAGGCAAGCCTGCAGGGCCGCGAGCATCTGGGCATTCTCGTCGGCGGTTCCGACGGTCAGGCGCAGGCAGTTGGCCAGCAATGGATTCATTTTAGAAACGTTCTTGACCAGGACGCCACGGGATTTCATCCCATCGAAGGTCTTTTGGGCGTCCGGCACCCGCACCAGGATCATGTTGGCGTCGCTGGGCCAGCTGCGCACCGCCGGCAAGGCGGCCAGCGCGGTTTGCAGGGCAGCGCGCTCCTCGCGCACCGCTTTCGCCTGCGCCGCGAACACGTCCTGGTGCTCCAGGGCGAACAACGCGCATTCGCAATTGAGCACGCTGACGTTGTAGGGCGGGCGCAACTTGTCGATTTCGCCCACCACGGCCTTGGGGCCGATCAGGTAGCCGATGCGAACGCCGGCCAGCCCGAACTTGCTCAAGGTGCGCATCAACAGCACGTTGGGGTAGCGGGCAATCCGATCGCCCCAGCTGCGGCTGGAAAACGGCTGGTAGGCCTCGTCGATCACCACCAGTCCGGGCGCCGCTTCGATGATCTTCTCGATCACTTCGTCGTTCCACAAATTGGCGGTGGGATTGTTCGGGTACGCGATGTGGATAACGGCCGGCTGGTGCTGCGCGATGGCGGCCAGCATCGCCGCTTCGTCCAGCTCGAAGTCCTTGGTCAGCGCAACGCCGACGAACTTCAGTCCCTGCAGCTGGGCGCTCATCGCGTACATCACGAAGCCCGGCTCCGGGGCGAGGATGCAGGCTCCGGGCACGTCGCACGCCATGGCGATCAGCGAAATCAGCTCGTCCGAGCCATTGCCCAGCATGATTTCGAAGCCTTCCGGCATGCGGGCGTACTCGGCGAGCGCGCGACGCAGGTCGTTGATCCGCTCGCCGGGATAGCGGTTCAGTGGCAAAGCGCCGAGCCGCTGTCCGAGTTCGGCTTGCAGTGCTGCGGGCAGGCGATGGGGATTTTCCATCGCGTCGAGCTTCACCATGCCCTGCGACGGCTGAATCGCATAGGCGTGCATCGACTGCACATCGCTTCTTATCAGCTTCGTGAGATCGCGGCGGCTCATCGCTTCATCCTCATCTCCGCGGCCCGCGCATGCGCTTGCAAGCCCTCGCCATGCGCCAGTTCCGATGCGATGGCGCCCAGCGTCTGGGCGCCGGCTTCGGTCACCTCGATCAGGCTGCTGCGCTTCTGGAAGTCGTACACCCCCAGCGGGCTGGAAAAGCGGGCGGTGCTGCTGGTGGGCAGCACGTGGTTCGGACCCGCGCAATAGTCGCCCAGCGACTCGCTGGTGAAGGCGCCCAGGAAGATCGCGCCCGCGTGCTTGAGCAGCGGCTCCCATTTGTGCGGCTCGCCGCTCGCCACCTCGAGGTGCTCCGGCGCGATGCGGTTGCTGATCTCGCACGCCTCTTCCATGCTGCGGGTGTGGATCAGCGCGCCGCGCCCGTTCATTGATTTCGAAATGATCTCGGCGCGCGGCATCTGCGGCAGCAGGCGATCGATCTCGGCCTGCACGCGATCAAGATAGACGCTGTCGGGGCAAAGCAGGATGCTCTGCGCCAGTTCGTCATGCTCGGCCTGCGAAAACAAGTCCATCGCCACCCAATCGGCCGGCGTGCTGCCATCGGCGAGCACCAGGATTTCGCTCGGGCCCGCGATCATGTCGATGCCGACCTGGCCGAACACACGCCGCTTGGCGCAGGCCACGTAGGCGTTGCCCGGGCCGGTGATCTTGTCGACCTTGGCCACGGTCGCAGTCCCGTACGCCAGCGCACCGATCGCTTGCGCCCCGCCTATCGTGAACGCGCGGCTCACGCCGGCCACGTACGCGGCCGCCAAGACCAGCGCGTTCTTCTCGCCGCGCGGGGTGGGGACCACCATGATGATTTCGCCCACGCCGGCAACGTGCGCGGGAATCGCATTCATCAACACCGAAGAGGGATAAGCGGCCTTGCCGCCGGGAACATAGATGCCCACGCGATCCAGCGGCGTGACCTTCTGGCCAAGCAACGTGCCCTCGCCATCCCGATAGCTCCAGCTGCCCCCACCGGCGGTCTTCTGGGCTTCGTGGAAGCTGCGCACCCGCCGTGCGGCCGCTTCGAGAGCGCCGCGTTGCGCAGGCGGCAATTCGTCGAACGCGAGCTTGAGTTCGGCCTGCGTCAGCTCAAGCTGCTTGACCGAATCGGCACTGAGCGAATCGAAGCGCCGCGTGTACTCCAGCACCGCCGCGTCGCCACGCTCCTGCACGTCGGCGAGGATCGCCGCCACGCTCTGCTCGACCTGCGCGTCAGTGCCGGCGGACCAGTGCAGCCGCTGGCGCAGTTGCGCGTCGAAGCCGGGGGCGGCCGTGGACAGTCGGACGGGCTTGGCGATCCACTCCATGGCGCTATCTCTTGGCGACGGCGCCGGCGAACGCGTCGATCACGGCGCGAATGGCATCCTGCTTCAGTTTGAGCGCCGCCTGGTTCACCACCAGCCGGCAGCTGATGTCCATGATGCGTTCGACCTCGACCAGGTTGTTGGCCTTGAGGGTGCCGCCTGTGGAAACCAGATCGACGATGGCGTCGGCCAGGCCGGTGAGCGGCGCCAGTTCCATGCTGCCGTACAGCTTGATCAGGTCGACGTGCACGCCCTTGGCGGCGAAGAACTCGCGCGAGATGTTGACGTACTTGGTGGCGACCGTGAGGCGCGAACCCTGCTTCACGGCGCTGGCGTAGTCGAAGTCGCGGCGCACCGCGACGCTGATGCGGCATTTGGCGATCTGCAGGTCCAGCGGTTGGTAGAGCCCGGCGCCGCCGCCCCAGTCCGCGCTGTGTTCGATGAGCGTGTCCAGCCCGGTGACGCCGACATCCGCGCCGCCGTATTGCACATAGGTCGGCACGTCGCTGGCGCGCACGATGACGACGCGCACGCCCGGCTGGCTGGTGGCCAGGATCAGCTTGCGCGATTTTTCGGCATCTTCCAGCACCTCGATGCCGGCGGCTTTCAGGAGCGGCAGGGTCTCGTCGAAGATGCGTCCCTTGGAAAGGGCGAGCGTAATCATGATGGGGTCGGGCTCATTGGATTCGCTCGATATCGGCGCCGATGCCGCGCAATTTGGCTTCCATCTGGTCGTAGCCGCGGTCCAGGTGGTAGATGCGCTCGACCAAGGTTTCGCCGTTGGCCACCAGACCGGCAATCACCAGGCTGGCAGAGGCCCGCAGATCCGTCGCCATCACGTTCGCGCCGGAAAGTTGCGGCACCCCTTCGATGACGGCGAACTTGCCGTCCAACTGGATCTTGGCGCCCAGGCGCAACAGCTCGTTCACGTGCATGAAACGATTCTCGAAGATGGTTTCCGTCACCTTGGAGGGGCCCTCGGCAATCACGTTCAACACCATGAACTGCGCCTGCATGTCGGTGGGAAAGCCCGGGTACTCGCTGGTGCGAAAGCTCTGGGCAATCAGCCGGCCTTCCGAATGCAAGTGGATGCCGTCCTCCACGGCGGCCACGCTCGCGCCCGCCTCACGCAGCTTCTCGATGACTGCCTCCAGGTGGTCGGCGCGCCCATTGCGCAGCACCACATCGCCACCGGTCGCAGCCACCGCGCACAGGAATGTCCCGGCCTCGATGCGGTCGGGCACGACGTGATGCGTGCAGCCCTTGAGCTTCTCGACCCCGGTGATGGTGATGCGGCTGGTGCCATGCCCTTCGATGCGCGCGCCCATCTTGATCAACATCTCGGCCAGGTCGGTGATCTCCGGTTCCTGCGCGGCGTTCTCCAGCACGGTTTCGCCTTCCGCCAGAGTGGCGGCCATCAGGAAATTTTCGGTTCCGGTGACCGTGATCATGTCGGTGCGGATGTTGGCGCCTTTCAGCCGCTCGCGGCCCTTGGGCAGCTTGGCGATCATGTAGCCGTGCTCGACCACGATCTCCGCTCCCATCGCCTGCATGCCCTTGATGTGCTGGTCGACCGGGCGCGAGCCGATGGCACAGCCGCCGGGCAGGGAGACCGTGGCTTCCCCGAAGCGCGCCAGCAAGGGGCCCAGCGCCAGCACCGATGCGCGCATGGTCTTGACCAACTCGTACGGCGCTTCCGGAAAACTGAGCTTGGCCGAATCGATTTGCACCATGCCATCGCTGTCGCGCTCGATGGCCACGCCCATGTTGCGGATCAGCGTGAGCATGGTCGCCACGTCCTTCAAACGCGGGACGTTCTTCAGCACCACCGGCTGGTCGGTGAGCAGCGCGGCGCATAGCTCGGGCAACGCCGCGTTCTTGGCGCCGGAGATCCGAACCTCGCCGTGGAGCTTGCGCCCCCCGCGAATCAAAAGCTTGTCCATGTCTAGTTTCTTTGGGCCGTCGTCGCCCACTCGGCGGGCGTATAGGTCTGCATCGACAGCGCGTGCACCTCGTCCGTCTGCATTCTCGCACCCAGCGTGGCATAGACCCGCTGGTGCCGCTGGACGGGCCGCTTGCCCTCGAATTCGGCCGAGACGATG
Organism: Ramlibacter sp.; assembly: GCA_028292185.1. Lineage (GTDB taxonomy): Bacteria > Pseudomonadota > Gammaproteobacteria > Burkholderiales > Burkholderiaceae_C > Ramlibacter. The sequence goes on from JAQGMT010000370.1 coordinate 12,405, forward strand.
ACGGCGGCCCAATGGCGGCCGTCGCCGTCCACCTCGATATGCTCGCAGGCCAGGCCGGCGCGGATCAGGGATTGCAGTTCTTCGGCGGTCATCGGGGCTCCGTGGCGGTGGGCTTCATGTGCGTATTTTGTAGCCGATGCGCAGCAGGTGCACCGCGACCGAGCTCACCACCAGCAGCGCCGAACTCACGATGGCAAAGCTGAGCCAGGGCGAGACGTCGCTCACCCCGAAAAAGCCGTAGCGGAAGCCGTCGATCATGTAGAAGAAGGGGTTCAGGTGGCTGACGCCCTGCCAGAAGGCCGGCAGCGAATGGATCGAATAGAACACGCCCGACAGGAAGGTCATGGGCATGATCACGAAATTCTGGAACGCGGCCATCTGGTCGAACTTCTCGGCCCACAGGCCGGCAATCAGTCCGAGCGTCCCCAGCATGGCCGCTCCTTCGAGCGCGAACACGATGATCCAAAGCGGCGCGACCAGGCCCGGCCGGCCGAACCAGGCAGTGACCGCAAAGACGCCAAGGCCCACCGCGAGCCCGCGCGCCACCGAGGATCCGACATAGGCGAGGAACCAGCTCCAATGCGATAGAGGCGTCAGCAGCAGGAACACCAGATTGCCCATGATCTTGCTTTGCACCAGCGACGACGCGCTGTTGGCGAAAGCGTTCTGCAGCACGCTCATCATCACCAGGCCCGGCACCAGGAAGGCGGTGTAGCTGATGGTGTCGTACACCTTGACGTGATCCTGCATCACATGGCCGAAGATCAACATGTACATCACCGCGGTGAGCACGGGCGCCGCGACCGTCTGGAAGGCGACCTTCCAGAACCGCAGTACTTCCTTGTACAAGAGCGTTTGCCAGCCGGTCATGGGGAAGGTGTCTCGATGACGGCTTCCCTGGCATCCACCGCGCGATCCGGCGCGTGGTCGCCGGACGCTTGCGCGGCCGCCTGGGTCCTTTCCGCATAGCCCGCGGACATCACGTCCAGGAACACGTCTTCCAGGTCGGCCTTGCGCACTTCGACGTCTTCGACGCGCAGGCCGGCTTCGCGAATGATCGCCAGGTAGCGCTCGATGTCGTGTGCGTCGTGGGCCGGCAGCTGCACGATCCGGCCGGTGACACGGGCCTTGCCTTCGAATTCCGGGGGCAGTGCCGTGTCCAGCTTGAAACGCAGCACGTTGCTGGACGCTGCCTTGAGCAATTCGCTGGTGCGCTCCAGCGCGACCATGCGGCCGGCCTTGAGCATCGCGATGCGGTTGCACAAGGCCTCCGCCTCTTCCAGGTAATGCGTTGTCAGGAGCACGGTGTGACCTTCCTTGTTCAGGCGCGCGATGAATTGCCACAAGGTCTGGCGCAGCTCGACGTCGACACCGGCCGTCGGCTCGTCCAGCACGATCACCGGCGGCTTGTGCACCAGCGCCTGCGCCACCAGCACCCGCCGCTTCATCCCGCCGGACAGCTGGCGCATGTTGGCGCTGGCCTTGTCCGCCAAGCCAAGGCTTTGCAGCAACTCATCGATCCAGGCGTCGTTGTTCTTGACGCCGAAATAGCCCGACTGGATGCGCAGCGTCTCGCGCACGCTGAAGAACGGGTCGAACACCAGCTCCTGCGGCACCACGCCCAGCTGGCGGCGAGCATCGGCGTAGTCGGCCTGCACGTCGTGCCCGCGCACCTTGACGCGGCCCGAACTCGCCCGGGTCAGGCCGGCCAGCACGCTGATCAAGGTGGTCTTGCCGGCGCCGTTGGGCCCCAGCAGGCCGAAGAACTCGCCCTCCTCGATGTCGAAGGTCACGTCGTCCAGCGCCTTCAACGGGGCACCGCGGACCGAGGGATAGGATTTGGAAACGGACTGGAAGGAGATCGCGGGCATGGGCAACCCACGATTTTAGCCAGCGCCCGGCGCGGCAGCCGCAAGGCGGTGCAAAAGGCCTATGGAGCGGCCGGCAGGAGTTCGGCGACGCCGTAGAGCGCGGCCAGTTCCCGCAGCTTGGGCGGCATGCGGCTCACCGAGAAAGTCTTGCCCACCGCCAGCGCCTCGCGCCGGCACTCGAGCAAGACTGCGAGCACCGACGAGTCGAACTTGCTCAGGCTGCCGGCATCGGCGATGACGGCCGGCTCGGGCTGTGATTGCAGCCCCTGCGCGAGCATGCGGCAGCAGGCGACGGCGTCGTCGTGCGTGAGTTCGGCCGGAAGAACGAGCATTGGATCAGTTGCCGCCGGGCCGCCCCAAGGCAACTGCGGCCCCCTGGGGGGGCAGCGAACTCAGGTGAGCGTGGGGGCCCCATCCTCCGCCGGGCCGCCCCAAGGCAACTGCGGCTCCCTCGGGGGGCAGCGGAGCAAGGCGCAGCGTGGGGGTCATTCCGGATTCAGCCCTTCTGGCCGTTGGCCTTGTTGCGCTCCGACAGTGCGGCGATCAGGCCGTCCACGCCCTTGGTGTTGATCTCCTGCGCGAACTGGTTGCGATAGGTCTCCACCAGCCACACACCCAGCACGTTCAGGTTGTAGATCTTCCATCCGGTGCCTTGGCCCGGCGTCTTTTCCAGCCGGTAGTCCAGCTCGATCGGTTCGCCACGCCCGCGGACCTCGGTGCGCACCACCACGTCGGTGTCGGTGGGCGAACTGCGTTGCGGCTTGAGGCTGATGGTCTGGTCGTTGACCTGCGCCAGCGCGCCGGAGTAGGTGCGAACCAGCAGGATCTTGAATTCGTCCTGCAGGCGCTTTTGCTGCTCAGGGGTCGCCTGGCGCCAGGCGGGTCCCACCGCAGCAGCCGTCATTCGCCTGAAGTCGACGTTGGGCATGATCTTGCTGTCCACCAGGGACAGCACCTTGTTGGTATCGCCCGCCTGGATCGACTTGTCGGCCCTGATGGCCGCCAGCACTTCGTCGGACAGGCGCTTGATCATGGCGTCGGGCGCCTCATCGGCGGCGAACGCCTGCGGCATGAAGCCACCGAACAAGCCCATGGCACATAGAACCGTGGCCGCCTGGACCAGTACACGTCTTTTCATTCTTTCCCTTTCCTGCGGACATCGCCGCGATGAGCATTGGAACCGCCCGGATGGCTGCGGTTCCGATGGCCGCGAAGCCCTTGAAACAGTTTGCAACCCCTCAGCGCGCCGCCGGTGCCGCCGCGGGCCCGCTCGCCGCACCCGGCGGTTCGCTTTCGGGCAATGGCGGAATCTGGCCGTCGGAATCGGGCTCCTTGCCATCCGAATCGGACTCACGGCCTTCGGAACCCGGTTCCTTGCGGAATCGGTCGGGCTTCTGCGAGTCGAAGATCTGGGCCCGCCGCCTTTGCAGATAAGCGTCGCGAGTGAAGCTGTACTTGTCGAGGGCGGCTTCATCCAGCACCGAGCCGGCGCGCAGCAAATTGGAGCGCATGTCCACCGCCCGCAGCACGTACAGCGAATTGCGCTGTCCCGCGGAATCCACGTAATGCACCGGATCGCCCTTGCGGTCGATTGGCAGGGCGAGCGCGTCCCGCACCGTCGACGAGCCCAGCAAGGGCAACACCAGATACGGTCCCGAGGGTGTGCCCCATCGGCCGAGCGTCTGGCCGAAATCTTCCTTGTGGCGCTCGATGTGCAGTTCGCTCGCGATGTCCAGGATGCCGCCAAGACCGAAGAAGGTGTTGACGTTGAACCGCATGAAGTTCTCCGCCGCGTCCTGAATGTGCAATTGCAGCAAGCTGTTCACCGAAGACCAGGCGTCACCCAGGTTGCCGAAGAAGTTGCTGACGCCGGTGCGCACCAGCGGCGGCAAGACCTCCCGGTACACCGTGGCGGCGGGCTTCAGGGCCACCGAATCGACGCCCTCGTTGAACGTCATCATCTTGCGATTGAAGGGCTCGAACGGGTCGCGCGGGTTCGGGCCGGTGGCGCAGCCGGCAAGGCCTGCTGCCGCCGCGGCCAGCAGCACGGCGGCGGCGGCGCGCCGGACCTTGCCGGAGAGGGGCGATGTTGATCTGCGCGTCATTTCTTGGGTGCGGGTGCGGGTGGTGCTGAGGTTTTGCCCTCGGCGGCCTTGTTGTAAAGAAACTGGCCGATCAGGTTTTCCAGCACCACAGCGGATTGGGTACCGCTGATGGTATCGCCTGGCGCCAAACTTTTCTCGTCGGCCCCCGCCTCGACCCCGATGTACTGCTCGCCCAGCAGGCCGCTGGTGAGGATCTTCAGTGAACTGTCCTTCGGGAATGCATACCGGTTCTCCAGTGCCAGGGTGACGCGAGCCTGGTAGGACTTGTCGTCGAAGCTGATGGAGTCCACCCTGCCCACCACCACACCTGCACTTTTCACCGCGGCTTGACGCTTCAGCCCGCCAATGTTGTCGAACTTGGCCACGACCTGATAGGTGGACTGGAAGCTGATGGACAGCAGGTTGGCCGACTGCAAGGCCAGAAACAGGATGGCGGCGCCGCCGATCAGCACGAACAGGCCGACCCATACATCGCTTTTAGAGCGTTCCATGGCTTGTTTTTTCCTTCTCAGATACTGAACATCATGGCCGTCAGGATGAAATCCAGGCCGAGAACCGATAGTGAGGCCACGACAACGGTCCGTGTTGTGGCGCGTGACACGCCCTCGGGCGTTGGTTGCGCTTCGAAACCTTCGAGCAGCGCGATGAACGTCACCGTGGCGCCGAACACGAGGGTCTTGAGCACCCCATTGCCGACGTCGCGCCACACGTCCACCCCGCCTTGCATCTGGCCCCAGAACGCACCCGCGTCCACGCCGATCAGCAGCACCCCCACCATCCAGGCACCGAGGATACCGACGGCGCTGAACACTGCCGCGAGCAGCGGCATGGCGATGAAACCGGCCCAAAACCGCGGCGCCAGGATGCGCTGCACCGGATCGACCGCCATCATCTCCATGGCCGTCAATTGCTCGCCCGCTTTCATGAGGCCGATCTCGGCCGTCAGGGAAGTGCCCGCGCGGCCGGCAAACAAAAGCGCGGTCACGACGGGGCCGAGTTCGCGCACCAGGCTCAAGGCGACCAGCAGACCCAGTGCTTCGGAGGAACCGTAGCGCTGCAACGTGTAGTAGCCCTGCAGCGCCAGCACGAAGCCGACAAACAGTCCCGACACCGCGATGATCGCCAGAGAGTAGTTGCCGAGGAAGTGAATCTGGTCGCGCACCAGGCCGAAGCGGCGCAGCGTGGGCGCCACCTGGGCCACCAGCCGTGCGAACAGCCGCGCACCGTAACCCAGGCCGGCCAGCTTGGTTCGGGTGGCGAAGCCGATGTCCGCGGGGTTGATCCAGCTCATGCCGTAAAGCCTCCGCCAAAATCCTCGGCGACGCTCGGCCCGGGATAGTGGAACGCGACCGGCCCATCCGCCCTGGCATGAACGAACTGGTCGACCAGCGGATCGACCGAGCCCATCACTTCCTGCGGCGTTCCTTGGGCCGCCACCTTTCCGTTGGCAAGCACGATCACCTGGTCGGCGATGGCAAAGGTTTCCTCCAGGTCGTGCGACACCACGATGCTGGTGATCCCCAGCGTATCGTTGAGCCGTCGGATCAGCTGTGCGGCCGTGCCCAGCGAAATCGGATCGAGTCCGGCGAACGGCTCGTCGTACATCACCAGGTCCGGGTCCAGCGCGATCGCCCGTGCCAGCGCCACCCGGCGCGCCATGCCGCCGGAGATTTCGGATGGCATCAGGTCGCGCGCGCCGCGCAGCCCCACCGCATTGAGTTTCATCAGCACGATGTCGCGGATGAGGGCGTCCGGCAGGTCGGTGTGCTCGCGCAGCGGAAACGCGACGTTGTCGAAAACGCTCAAGTCGGTGAAGAGCGCGCCGAACTGGAACAACATGCCCATGCGTCGGCGGATCGCGTAAAGCCCTGCCTGGTCCAAGCCGCCGATCTGCTTGTCCTCGAAGCTCAGTTCGCCCTTTTGCGCCCGCAGCTGCCCGCCGATCAGCCGCAGGACCGTGGTCTTGCCGCCGCCCGAAGCACCCATCAGGGCAGTGACTTTACCGCGCGGAACGGTGAAGCTCAGGTCGTCGAGAATGCGCCGGTCCCCGTAGCCGAAGCTCAGGTGGCGGCCTTCGACAAGGGCCGTGGCGTCACTGTCTGTCATCCGGCGAAAGCCGGTGCAGCCGGCCGAGGTGGAAAGCCGGAATGATAAAGGTTGAGCGTATTCGGCGCTTTTATGATCAGGCGTCAGCGTGGCAAGTCGCTGAACCCCATCAGGAATTCATCGACTGAGCGGGCGGCCTGCCTGCCTTCGCGGATGGCCCAGACCACCAGCGATTGGCCGCGCCGCATGTCGCCGGCCGCGAAAATCTTGGGAACGTTGGTCGCATAGCCGCCGATGAATTCGGTGCTTGCCTTGGCGTTGCCACGCGCGTCCTTCTCCACGCCGAAGCCCTCCAGGATGGTCGCCACCGGGCTCACAAAGCCCATCGCCAGCAACACCAGGTCGGCCTTGAGCACCTGTTCGCTGCCCGGCACTTCGATCATCTTGCCGTCTTTCCATTCCACGCGTACGGTCTTCAGGCCCGTGACCTTGCCGGATTTACCATCCTTGACGTCGCCCAGGAACTCCTTGGTCGCGATCGCGAATTCGCGCTCGCAGCCCTCTTCGTGGCTGGAACTGGTGCGCAGCTTGTAGGGCCAGTACGGCCAGGTCAGCGGCTTGTTCTCGTGCTCCGGAGGCTGGGGCATGAGTTCGAATTGCGTGACGCTGGCGGCGCCGTGGCGGTTGCTCGTGCCCACGCAGTCGGAGCCGGTGTCGCCCCCGCCGATCACGATGACGTGCTTGCCGTCGGCACGCAACTGCCCCTTGACCTTGTCGCCCGCGTTCAGCCTGTTTTGCTGCGGCAGGAATTCCATGGCGAAATAAATGCCCTCCAGATCGCGTCCGGGAACCGGCAAGTCGCGCGACTGCTCGGCGCCGCCGGTGAGCAGCACCGCGTCGAACTGCTCCTGCAAAGCCTTGGGCGAAATGGTCTCCTTGGCCCAATTGATGACCTTGCTGCCCTTGGGCAGCTCGCCCACCATCACCCCGGTGCGGAAAACGACGCCCTCGCCCTTCATCTGCTCGACCCGGCGGTCGATGTGGAACTTTTCCATCTTGAAGTCGGGGATGCCGTAGCGCAGGAGACCGCCGATGCGGTCGTTCTTTTCGAACAGCGTCACATCGTGGCCGGCACGCGCAAGTTGCTGCGCCGCCGCCATCCCGGCCGGACCCGATCCGACGACGGCGACCTTCTTGCCGGTCTTGATCTTGGGCACCCGCGGCTGCACCCAGCCGCTCTCCCACGCGCGGTCGATGATGGCGTGTTCGATCGACTTGATGCCCACCGGATCGTCGTTCACGTTGAGCGTGCAGGCCTCCTCGCAAGGAGCGGGGCATATGCGGCCCGTGAACTCGGGAAAGTTGTTGGTGGAGTCCAGCACCGTCCACGCGTTTTCCCAATCCTGCCGGAACACCAGGTCGTTGAAGTCGGGAATGATGTTGTTGACGGGGCAGCCGCTGTTGCAAAAGGGGGTGCCGCAATCCATGCAACGTGCGCCCTGCACCTTCGCCTGCTCGTTGGACAGCCCAATGACGAATTCCTTGTAGTTCTTCAAGCGCTCGGGAATCGGCCGATAGCCCTCCTCGACGCGCTCGAACTCCATGAAGCCGGTGATTTTTCCCATGACTCTTTTCTTCCTTGCTCTCTCACGCGGCCGCGACTGGATGCTTCATCGCCACATGGGCGTTGTTGCCGGTGCTCGCCGCTTCCACCTCACGCTCGTACATCTCGAGCAGCGCGCGCTTGTACTCGTTCGGAAAGACCTTGACGAACTTGCCGCGTGAAACCGCCCAGCTGTCCAGCAACTCGCGCGCCCGCCGGCTGCCAGTCCAGCGGTTGTGGTCTTCCAGCAGCTTCTTCAGCAGCGTCTCGTCGGGCTGGTCCTTGTGCAAGCGGCTCTTGCCGCCGGCCTTCTGTTCCGAGGCAGCGCCCACCGGCTCCAGCGAGACCATCGCCGTGTTGCAGCGGCTGGCGAACTGGCCATCTTCGTCATAGACGTAGGCGATGCCGCCGGACATGCCGGCGGCGAAATTACGCCCGGTCTTGCCGAGCACGAGCACCGTGCCGCCCGTCATGTATTCGCAGCCGTGGTCGCCGGTTCCTTCGACCACCGCGGTCGCGCCCGACAGGCGTACTGCGAACCGCTCGCCGGCAACGCCGCTGAAGAATGCCTCGCCGGTGGTGGCGCCGTACAGCGCGGTGTTGCCGATGATGATGTTGCTGGTGGCGACGCCGCGGAAGTCGATGCTCGGCCGCACGACGATGCGCCCGCCCGACAAGCCCTTGCCCGTGTAATCGTTCGCGTCGCCGATCAGGTAGAGCGTGATGCCTTTGGCCAGGAACGCGCCGAACGACTGGCCGCCGGTGCCTTCGAGCTGGATGCGAATGCTGTCGTCGGGCAATCCCTCGGGGTGAACCTTGGTCAAGGCGCCGGACAGCATCGCACCCACCGAGCGATT
>JAQGMT010000386.1 GCA_028292185.1 Ramlibacter sp.
CATGGTGGCTCGCGGGTTTCAGCCGACGCGATAGCGATCGAGCACGCTGCGATCGATCTCGATGCCCAGGCCCGGGCCGGTCGGGATCTGCACCTTGCCGCGCTCGAGCTTGATCGGTTCGCGCGACAGATGATCGCGGAACGGGTTCTCGCATTGCTCGAATTCCAGCAGCGGCGGCATCGGACGGAAGCTCGGAGGCTGGTCTGGCAGCGAAGCGAGGAAGTGCAGCGTCGCGGCCAGCCCGATCGCCGAACCCCAGGCATGGGGGACGCACTCGACGCCGTGTGCACTGGCCAGCGTGGCGATCTTGCGGCACTCGCTGATGCCGCCGGCCGCACACACGTCGGGCTGCACGATGTCCATCGCCTTGCGCACCACCAGGTCGCGGAAGCCCCAGCGCGTGAATTCGTTTTCGCCGCCGGCCACGGCCATGTCCAAGGCCCGCGTGACTTCAACGTAGCCGTCGATGTCCTCGGGCGAGATCGGCTCCTCGAACCATTCCACGTCCAGCTTCTCCAGTTCGCGGCCGAGGCGAATCGCTTGGGGTACGGTGAAGCAGTGGTTGGCATCCACCATCAAGCGCACCTTCTCGCCGATCGCTTCGCGCACCGCGGCCACGCGGCGGATGTCGAGCTTGGGGTCGCCCAGGCCGATCTTCATCTTCACCGCCACAAAACCTTGCTCGACATAATCGCGCGCTTCTTCAACCGCTTCTTCGATCAGGCGGTCCATGTCGATGAAGTACAGGCCGGTGGCGTAGGCCGTGACCTCGGTGCGATGGGCGCCGCCGATCAGCTTGTGAATGGGCTGGCCGCAAGCCTTGCCGATGATGTCCCACAAGGCGATGTCGATGCCGCTCATGGCCGACGTCACCATGCCGCGCGCGCCGTAGTCCTTGATGCGGTTGTACAGGTCTTCCCAGATCACCTCGACGTCGAACGCGTCGCGCCCGATGATGCGCGGCGCGAACTGCGTTTCGATGTAGGCCTTGGCCACGGCCGACGGGCCGTAGCATTCCCCCCAGCCGGTAATGCCATCGGCAGTTTCAATCTCCACGATGCAGGAGCCGCGGGTCTTGTACAACCAGCCGCGCGATGACGTGAACGGGCGCTCGACCGGAGCCGAGACCACGTGACAGGTAACTTTCTTGATGGGGCTCATGCGCTTACTTCTTCTCCGCGACGAAAACTTTCTTGCCGACCTCGTTCAGCGATTTCTGAACGTTGTCGATTTCCTTGGTCAGGGCCGCCCCGGTGAGGTCGTCCACCAGTGCGCCTCCGGCTGCCGAGGTTGAACGGTACTTTTCGGTGTTGATCCATTTCTTGAACATCGCGATGAGCTTTTCGCGCACGGCGGGCGGCGTCTTGGCCGGCGCCACGACGTAAGCCATCTGCACCAGCGGGCCATACGGGAACACGTTGTAGCCCTTCTCCTTGAAGGTGGGCACGTCCGGCAACGCCTTGATGCGCTCGTTGGCGAACACCGCAATGGGCTTGACCAGGCCGCCGTCGATCTGCGCCTTGCTTTCCGATGGCTTGAGCACACCGGCCTCGATCTGCTTGCCGGACAGGTCGCCGACCACCTTCGAGCCGCCTGTGTAAGGCACCGGCAGCGTCTCGACGCCAACGACGCGCCCCGTCATCACGGCGAAGATGTGGTTGAGGTTGTTGGTGCCGGGAATGCCGACCGAGACCTTGCCCGGATTCGCCTTCACGTGGGCCAGAAAGCTTTCCAGCGTGCCGTATTCGCTCTTGGCGGGCACCAGCAGGATCAGCGGGTCGGTGGTGACGCGGGCGATCGGCGCGAACTGTTCGTTGCGCAGCGGAGTGAGGCCTTGCGCGATCAGGGCCAGCGTGGAACTGGTGCCCATGCCGATGGTGTAGCCATCGGGTTCTGCATTCGCCACCTTGGTCAGGCCGATCGCGCCGGTGGCGCCGGGCACGTTTTCGACCAGCAGCGTCACGCCGTCCTCGGACGCAATCTGCGCCAAGGTGCGCGCCGAAATGTCGTTGGAGCCGCCGGCGTTCCACGGCACGATGAAATGGATTTCCTTGCCTGGGAACGGGTCGGCCGCTGAGGCGGAAAGACTGGCGGTGATCAGCGCCGCGCCGGCGAGAACCTGGCCCGCGAGCAGCGCGAGCGATTTCTTGAAAGACATCGATGTCTCCTGAATATTGAGTCGGGGAGCCAATGTTATAACATAGCGCCACGGCTCAGCAGAGAGGCGAATCTAGGCCCGTTCGGCTTTGTCGCGCAGCATCGCGCTGATGTCCTTGCGGGCGCTTTCGATGTCGGCGCGAATCGCTTCCGCCGCCTTCTCGCCCTCCCCTCGCCGCAGCGCCGCCAGCGTCGCAACGTGCGACGCGTAGCGCTTGAGGCTGGGAATATTTTCAGGAAGCGCGAGCGTCAGCGTGGGTGCGCAACGCAGCCACGCGCTTTCGATGATCTCGAGCACGATCGGCATCTTGCACATCGCATAAATGCCGAAGTGGAACTTGTAATGCGCCTCGAGGTATTTCTCGGTGCGGTTTTCTTTCACCGAGCGTTTCATCTCCACCAGAAACGCCTCGACCGCACTCAGTTCGGCCTTGCCGGCATGCGCGGCGGCCGCGGCGGCAGCCATCGGCTCGAGGCTGCTGCGCACCGTCATCAGCTGGCTGAACTGGTCCGCGCTGAGCAAGGGAACCACCGCACCGCCGGCGGGACCCAGCCCACCGTGCTCCAGCACCTTCTCCGCCACCAGCCGATTGACCGCATCGCGCACCGGCGTGAGGCTGATCCCCAGGTCGTCCGCCACCTTGCGCAGCACCAGCCGCTCACCGGGCGCCAAGCGCCCGGCCAGCAGTGCGGACTTGAGCGACACGTAGGCGCGGTCCCATAGCGGGCCGTGTTCCACGGATTTGAGGCGGGGCAGGCTCATGCCCCCATTGTGGCGCGGCCTCAACCTCCGCTGACAAAGGGCCGGGCGCGCATCCATTTGGTCGCCACCCACTTTTCTCCCTCTTCGACCGCACTGCTCGAATGCAACGAAGCGTGATCGACCTGCCCGAGGCCGTTGCAGTATTCGAAGTACACGGCGTTGCCGCGTTGCGGCGATACCGCCCAGCCCGCGGCCTGAAACAGCGTCTGGCCGCCGGCCGGCACGTCGTTCAGGTAGGTCACCAGGGTGCTGACGCGCTGGCCGCTACGGGCGATCGACGCCCGGTTGGCATCGTTCGACGGCACCAGGAAATCGAAGTGAGGCGCGCTGCCGGCGCCGCACGGATAGTGCAGGACTTGAAGGCCCTCGCCGTGCGTGACCGGCAGGTTCATCAGGGCCGCGATGCGACGGTCGAGCCGCTCGATGAACGGGTTTTCCAGCGGCCGGAAGAACATGCCTTGGCTCGCGCGCCAGTCGACGGGCACATC
>JAQGMT010000163.1 GCA_028292185.1 Ramlibacter sp.
CGGCGGCCGCCGGCAAGGACCCGGTGCAGTTCCGCCTGCAGTACCTCACCGACGAGCGCAGCCGCGCGGTGGTCGAGAGCGCGGCGAAGATGGCCGACTGGAAAACGCGGCCGGCGTTCAGCGCGCCAGAATCGGGACCGGTCGCGCGCGGGCGCGGCTTTGCCTACATCCGCTACCAGAACGACATCACTTACGTGGCGCTGGCTTGCGACGTGACGGTCGATCGCAACACCGGCAAGGTGCGGGTCGAGCGCGTTTTCTGCAGCCACGATTGCGGCCAGGTGATCAACCCCGACGGCGTGATCAACCAGGTCGAGGGCGGCATTGTGCAGACCATCAGCCGCACGCTGATGGAAGAAGTGCGATTCGACGCCGGTCGCGTGACCAGCACCGACTGGGCCAGTTATCCGATCATCACTTTCCCCGACGTGCCGCGCATCCAGGTGCAGTTGATCAACCACCCGGACGCGGCGCCTTGGGGCGCGGGCGAGATGGCCGCGGCCGTCGTGCCGGCGGCCGTGGCCAACGCGATTTACGACGCCGTCGGCGTGCGGCTGCGTGGCCTGCCATTCCTGCCCGGGAAGGTGAAGGCAGGCTTGACCGCGCAAAGCGCATCGGCCCGCGCAACCTAGGCCGGGGGCAGGCCGCCAGCGGCGGCGAGCAAGGACGGCTCGCGCTCGATGCCGTCCTGCTCGGATGATTTGGAAATATGGAACCTACAACATATTGGTTCCTGTTTGATCGGCGGGCTCACAGAATGCGTTCATCGCTTTCGCACCGCCGTCACCACAGGTTCCAAAATGTCTCCAGGTCTTTTCCATGTCCGTACTGCTCATCGCGGGTAGCCCGTCCGAGCGCTCGCGCTCGGCAGCGCTGCTCGACTTGGTGGGCGAGCGTCTCGCTTCGCGCGGCGCCACCGTCGAACGCCTGCACATCCGCGACCTGTCGCCGCAGGCGCTGTTGCTGGCCGACACCGCGCATCGCACCATCGCCGCCGCCATCGCCCAGGTGGCGCGGGCCCGTGCCATCGTCATCGCCACGCCGGTCTACAAGGCGGCTTATAGCGGCGTGCTGAAGGTCTTTCTGGATCTGCTGCCCCAGTCCGCGTTCAAGGACAAGGCGCTGCTGCCGATCGCCACCGCCGGCAGCCCGAATCACATGCTCGCGCTGGACTACGCGCTGCGGCCGGTGCTGCAGTCTTTGATGGCCAGGCACGTGCTGCCCGGCGTTTACGCCACCGACGCGCAGGTGACGGTGGCGCCCGAGGGCGCGCACCACCTTGCCGAAGACATCGCCGGGCGACTGGATGAAGCGGTCGCGGCGCTGCTCGCCGACGGTCTGCGAATGCCGTCCACGCAAGGCTTCGAGCCGATCGCGTTCTCCCGGGTGCGATGTAGCGTCTGACGCACCCGCCGCCCGCCTTTCACCTTTTAGCTTCGTCATCAACCACTGCCCGTCACGGGTGGGGCGGGACTCGCTCGCCCAAAACCGACAAAGGACATTCATGGCATCCGTTTTTTCATCCCTGCGCTGGCTGGCCGCGCTTCTCGTCGCCGGCGCGCAGCTGTTGCCCGCCGCGCATGCGCAGCCGGCGGGCGAATTGCGCATCGGCTACCAGAAAGGCGCCAGCCTTCTCGTGCTGCAGAAGGCCCAGGGCAGCCTGGAAAAGAAACTCGCGCCGCAAGGCTTCGGCGTCAAGTGGGTCGAGTTCCCCGCCGGGCCTCAGCTGCTGGAAGGCCTGAACGTCGGCGCAGTGGACATCGGCTTCGTGGGCGAGGCGCCGCCGATCTTCGCGCAGGCCGCCGGCGCGAAGTTCTATTACATCGGCCACGACCCCGCAGCGCCCAAGGCCGAGGCGCTGGTGGTGCGCAAGGATTCGCCGATCAAGTCGGTGGCTGATCTCAAGGGGCGCAAGATTGCGCTGAACAAGGGCAGCAACGTGCACTACCTGCTGGTGCGGCTGCTGGAGAAGCACGGACTCAAACTGGCCGACGTGACGCCGGTGTACCTCGCGCCGGCGGATGCCCGCGCCGCGTTCGAGAGCCGCAACGTCGATGCCTGGGTGATGTGGGATCCCTTCACCGCTGCCGCTGAAAAGCAGATCGGAGCCCGGGTGCTGGCGGATGCCACCGGCGTGGCCGACAACTATCAGTACTACCTGGCCGAGCGCCGCTTCGCGGAGCAGCACCCGCAGGTGATCCGCGCCGTGTTCGAAGACTCGGTGGAACGCGGCAAGTGGCTCAAGGCCCACCTGCACCAGGCGGCGGAACTGGTGGCGCCGCTGCAAGGCCTGCCGGTGGATGTGACCGAACTGAGCTTGCGCCGCTACGAGTTCAACGTGCAGCCGCTCAGCGATGATGTGATTGCCAGCCAGCAGAAGATCGCGGACACGTTCTTCGAGCTCAAGCTGATTCCCAAGGCCGTCTCGGTGAAGGAAGCTTCGTGGAAGGCCGCCCAATGAACCGCCGCGACCTGGGCAAGTTATTGGCTGCGACCGCTTCGCTCTGGGGCCTCGGCGCGCGAGCGCAGGCGGACAAGCCCTACGAGGCTTTGAAGCAGCTGCGAATCGGCTACCAGAAGTCGGCGGTCAATCTCGTTATCGCCAAGCAATCACGGGCCTTGGAAAAGCGTTTTCCGCAAGCCAAGGTGCAGTGGATCGAATTTCCCGCGGGGCCGCAGCTGCTGGAAGCGCTGGCGGTCGGCGCCCTCGAATTCGGCCTGACCGGCGACTCGCCCCCGGTGTTCGCGCAAGCGGCCGGCAAGGACCTGTTCTACGTGGGCGCCGAGCCGCCCAAACCCGACAGCTCCGCCATCGTGGTACCTGCGGACTCGCCGATCAAGACACTGGCGGCCCTGAAGGGAAAGAAGGTGGCATTGCAGAAAGGCTCGAGCGCTCACTACCTGCTGGTCCGCGCGGTGGAGAAGGGCGGCCTGCAATGGAGCGATATCCAGCCGATCTACCTGGCACCGGCCGATGCGCGTGCCGCCTTCGAGCGCAAGGCCGTGGACGCGTGGGCGATCTGGGATCCGTTCTACGCCGCGATCGAACTGGCACTCAAGCCAGGCGTGCTGGTGACGGGCCGCGATCTTTCCAGCAACAACTCGTTCTACCTGGCGTCGCGCTCCCTCGCGACGCAGCACGAACAAGCCGTGGCCGTGCTGTTCGACGAACTCACGAAGGCGGACCGGTTCGCGCAAGAAAGCCGGCCGGCCGCGATCAAGCTGATCTCGGACTTCAGTGGGCTGGACGCGGGAGTGGTGAACCTGTTCCTCAGCCGACGTCCGCGCTCGCCGGTGGGCTTGCTGACGCCGCAGACCGTCGCCGACCAGCAGCGCGTGGCCGACGCGTTCTACAAGCTCGCCCTCATTCCCAAGCCGGTGCGCGTAGCCGAAATTGTCTGGCGCCCGGGCGCAAACAAGTAAGGAGCTCCCATGCAAATCTTCTGGTTCATCCCCACCCACGGCGACAGCCGTTACCTCGGTACGAGCGAGGGCGCCCGGCAACTCGATCACGACTACCTCAAGCAGATCGCGCAGGCCGCCGACAACCTCGGTTACGAAGGGGTTCTGATCCCCACCGGCCGCTCGTGCGAAGACCCGTGGGTGGTCGCGTCGAGCTTGTTGCCGGTGACGCGCAAGCTCAAGTTCCTCGTCGCCGTGCGGCCCGGCCTGCATCAACCGAGCCTGGCCGCAAGGATGGCCGCGACCTTCGACCGGCTCTCGGGTGGACGGCTGCTGATCAACCTGGTGACGGGCGGCGACGAGTCCGAACTGGCGGGCGACGGCGTGTTTCTCGACCATGCCTCGCGCTACGAGCAGTCGGCGGAGTTCATCCGGATCTGGCGCGAGGTGCTCACCCGCAGCCACCGCGGTGAGGCGCTGGATTACGAAGGCCGGCACCTGAGCGTCAAGGGCGCCAAGCTGCTGTTTCCGCCGCTGCAGACGCCGCATCCGCCGGTGTGGTTCGGTGGCTCTTCGCCGGCGGCCCACGACCTCGCCGCGGAGCAGGTGGACACCTATCTCACCTGGGGCGAACCGCCGGCCGAAGTGGCCAAGAAGGTGGCGGACGTGCGCGAACGCGCCGCACGGCATGGCCGCGAGGTGAAGTTCGGCATCCGGCTGCACGTGGTCGTGCGCGAGACCGACGACGCGGCGTGGAAGGCGGCGGAAGAACTGATCAGCCGGCTCGATGATGACACCGTCATCCGCGCGCAAGCCGCATTCGCTCGCATGGACTCGGTGGGTCAGAGGCGCATGGCGGCCCTGCACGCGGGCGGCAGCAAGCGCACCCGCGCCGACCTGGAAATCAGTCCCAACCTGTGGGCCGGCGCCGGCCTGGTGCGTGGCGGCGCCGGCACGGCGCTGGTGGGCGATCCGAAGACGGTGGCGGCGCGCATCCAGGAATACGCCGCGCTCGGGCTGGACAACTTCATCTTCTCCGGCTACCCGCACCTGGAGGAGGCCTACCGTTTCGCCGAGCTGGTGTTTCCGCTGCTGCCGCGCAAGCTGCGCAGCACCTTGGTCGGGCGCATCGGCACCGGCCCGTTCGGCGAGGTGGTCGGCAACGCTTATGCGCCGCAGCGCGGCGACGTTGCCGCGCGCCAGGTCTCCCAGAGTTAAGGACTGCCATGAGCCAGCTTCCACCCGTCCCGGAATTGCAGACGTGGATGGGCCCCATCGATGCGCCGTGGGGCGTTGATCCCCGCGCAACTCACGCGCGTTCCTGGGGCGCACGCGGGAACGCCTTGCGCGCGTTGCTGCCGGTTCTGCGGGCCATCGGGCGGCGCTTGCTGCCCTGGTTGCTGCCGGTGCTGCTGGTCACGCTGTGGCAAGCCGCTTCGTCGCTCGGTTGGCTGTCAACACGCGTGCTGCCGGCGCCGCTGGAGGTCATCCGCGCGGGCACCGCGCTCGCGGTGTCCGGCGAACTCTGGACGCACGTGAGGGTGAGTGCCGGCCGGGCATTGCTCGGACTGGCCGTGGGCGGCGGCCTCGGTTTGCTGCTGGGGCTGTTGACCGGCTCCGTTCGCCTGGCCGAAACGCTGCTCGATTCCACCTTCCAGATGCTGCGCAACATCCCGGCACTCGCGCTGATCCCGCTGGTGATCCTCTGGTTCGGCATCGACGAAATGGCCAAGCTGTTCCTGATCTCGGTGTCGGTGTTCTTTCCGATCTACCTCAACACCTT
>JAQGMT010000422.1 GCA_028292185.1 Ramlibacter sp.
GCGCCCCCCGTGGCCACATGTTTGAGAAAGATGCGCCGATCGCGCCCGTCGTTTTCCATCGTGCAGTTCCTGGTGCCAGGAGTCAGCCTCGAACACGCGTTCAGAAAGCCACCCCTCGGGCGGTGAAGTATCCCAGCAATTGTGATCCGGCACATCGGGGATGTGCCGATTGCGCGGGCACGGACCACGGCCGGCGGACCCGACGCAGCGATCCAGCAAACCGCGCGCTGACGAACCACGTCACGTGTGCGAAGGTCAAAAAACCGTGCTGAGGGTCACGCGGGCGTTGCGCGGCGCGCCCGGACTGATGTTGTTGTTGGCGTCTGCCGTGGGAAAGTATTTTTTGTCGAAGAGATTCTCGACATTCAGCGCAATGCGTGTCTTGCCGCCCGCAAACGCGTAGTACACAGCTGCGTCAGCCCGGGTGAATGCGGGCAATGTGACCGCGTTGTCCGCATTCGCAAAAGACTCGCCTTGGTGGATGACGCCCAGGCCGGCACTCCAGCCGCCGCCGAGCGCCACCTTGTTCCACACCGACAAGGTGTTCTTCGGCACGAGTTGCGGCCGGTGCCCGAGGTTGCCCGCCGCTGCGGTGGCCTTGGTGATCCGTGCGTCGAGGTGGGCGTAGCCGGCATAGACCTGCCAGTTGCGCGCAACGTCGCCTTGCAGCCCCACTTCGACGCCATCGGTTCTTTGCTGCCCGCTAAGAACGATGCCGCCGTTGCCGTCGGCATTGCGCACGTTGTTGCGGTCCAGGCGGAAGACCGCGGCGGACAGCGTCAGGTTCGGCCGCAGATCCCAGCGGCCGCCGATCTCGTAGTTCTTGGCCGTTTCGGGGTCGAGATTTGCGGTGTTCACCGCCAGGCTCAGCGTCTCGGCGGAGGGCAGGAACGAGGAGCTGTAGCTCGCGTAATAGCTCTGTGTGCTGGTCGGCGACCAGATCAGGCCCACGCGCGGGCTGAACGCCTTGTCGGTATGCGCGAGATCGACGGCGGGCACGACGGTGCGGCGATCGTCGAGCGCCGCCCTGAAGTAGTCGTATCGCAAGCCGGCCAGAAGCTTCCACTCCTTGGAAAGCGCGATCTGGTCCTGCACATAAACGGCCGCGATATCCGCCTTGACGTTGTTGTCGACGTCAGTTCCGTCAGGACGAAAACTGGTTGCGGTCGCGCGGGGCGCGCTGGCGGGCACGAGGATGGTCGGGGACGCGCCGAAGAACCCGGTGTTGCGCTTGTTGGTGCTGTCCTGGCGCCCCAATTCGAGGCCGGTCAGCAGGGTGTGCTCGAGGCCGCCTGTGGTGAATTTGGTGGTGAGGTCGGTCTGGTTGAAGATATTGGTGCGATCGTTCGCGTTGTTATAGGCGCTAAGGGACACTTGCCCGGCCGCATTCACCGGCGTTGTGGTGGTCGGAAAAACGTTCTGGTAGTACTTGTCATAGTGCGTCACACGCAGCTGGTTTTTCAGCTGCACGCCGTTGCCGAACTCGTGATCGACGATGGCATAAGCGCTGTCGACATACGAATGCGCGTTGCTCTGATCGGCGTTGCCGAAGAATGTGCGCGGATCGGCATTGAACGGGCGCCCGTTTTGTGACGGGAATCCGCGGTCCGCGGTGCGCTCATCGCGCAAGGATTCGAACCCGAGCGTCACCGCGGTTTGTGCGCTCGGCAGAAAAGTCACTGTCGGGTTGATGGCGTAGCGCTTCAGGCTGGCCGCGTCTCGAAAGCTCCCGGAACCCTCACCCATGGCGTTCAGCCGCCACGCAGCCGACTCGTTCAGTTTGCCTCCGACGTCGACGGTGCTGCGCAGTTGATCGAATTGGCCGACCGTCACTGTGGCTTCGCCCACGGGGCCAAACACCGGCTTCTTCGTCACGCGATTGAGCACTCCGCCCGCCCCCCGCCCGAAGATCATGCCGCCAGCACCCTTCAAAACCTCGACGCGCTCGAGGTTGTACAGGTCGCGAAACACCTGAGCGTCATCACGGATGCCGTCCACGAACAGATTGGCCGACGAATCTATGCCTCGAAAAATGAACTCGTCGCGGTTGCCCTCACCCTGGTGTGTGAGTGCGCCCGGCACGTAGCGGATCGCATCGGACAAGCTCTGCATGGCTTGGTCTTTCATCAGCTGCGCGGGCACGACGCTGACGGATCCCGGCACTTCTTTCAGTGGCGTGTCGGTTTTAGTGAATGTGGATGAGCGCGTGGCACGGTAGCCATCCACTGGGCCGTCGGCGCGCTCGGCCTGCTCGCGAACCGTGACCTGCGGCATGGTCTGTTCTGCCGCGTTCGCCTCGCCGGTGCTGCCGAGCGTCGCGAGAACGGCAAGCGCCACGGGATTGGTGCAGTTCCGAAAAGTCATCAATAGCGCCTCAGATGAGAATGATTCTCAGTTTACATGAGAATTATTCTTATCTTCGCAAAGCCGCCCACGCCGCACCGGCAAGGACGGGTATGCGCGCAGCGCCCATGTCGAAGGCGCCGCCAACAGCATCAGCCTAAAAGGCGATATTCAGGGAAGGGGAACGACCGGCGAGCTTCGCCCGGATCGGCAGGCGTCGTTCAGTGGGCGGCCGTTTCGATCGCCGCATCCGGCTTCACCCGCCGCAGCAGCGCCAGCATGTCCTTCTCGATACGCTGCAGCGCTTCTTGCGTGTGGCCTTCGAAGCGCAGCACCAGCACCGGCGTGGTGTTCGACGCGCGGATCAGGCCGAAGCCGTCGGGCCAATCGACGCGCACGCCATCGATGGTGGAGATCTGCGCCGGTGCTTCGAATGCGGCGGTGGCCACCAGTTGCTCAACGAGCGTGTGCGCCTCGCCCTCGGCGCAGCGCACATTGAGTTCCGGCGTCGAGAAGCTTGTGGGTAACGCGTCGAGCACCGCGCTCGGGTCGGCGGTGCGCGACAGGATTTCCAGGATGCGGGCGCCGGCATAGGTGCCGTCGTCGAAACCGTACCAGCGCTCCTTGAAGAACACGTGTCCGCTCATCTCTCCGCCCAGCGGTGAATTCAGCTCTTTCATCTTGGCTTTGATGAGCGAGTGCCCAGTCTTGTACATCAGCGGAATGCCGCCGGCCTCGCGGATGGCGGGCGCAAGGCGCTGCGTGCACTTCACGTCGAACACGATGGTGCCGCCCGGCACGCGCGTGAGCACGTCGCGGGCGAACAGCATCATCTGCCGGTCGGGGTAGATGTTGTTGCCGCTGCGCGTGATGATGCCCAGCCGGTCACCGTCGCCGTCGAACGCGAGGCCGAGTTCGGCGCCGTGCTCGGTGATCGCGGCGATCAGGTCCTTCAGGTTCTCGGGCTTGCTCGGGTCGGGGTGGTGATTCGGGAAGTTGCCGTCAACCTCGCTGAACAGCTCGATCACTTCGCAGCCGAGCGCACGGAAAATGCCGGGCGCCGAGGCGCCGGCGATGCCGTTGCCCGAATCAACGACGATCTTCATGGGCCGGGCCAGCTTTGCGTCCTGGACGATGCGATCACGGTACGGCGCCAGCAGGTTCACGTTGCGGATGGTGCCCATGCGCTTGTTGCCGGCTGCGGGCTTCGCTTCTTCGATGCGCCGGCGCAAGGCCTGGATCTCATCGCCGTAAATCGCGCGGCCTGCCAGCACCATCTTGAAGCCGTTGTAATCCTTGGGGTTGTGGCTGCCCGTCACCTGGATGCCGCTCGCGCACAAGGTGCTGGCCGCGAAATAGAGCATCGGCGTCGTCACCTGCCCGATGTCGATCACGTCAACGCCGGACGTTGTCAAGCCGCGCACCAGCGCCGCGCTGAGCGAGGGCCCGCTCAACCTTCCGTCGCGGCCGACAGCCACCACTTTCTCGCCTTCGGCTTGCGCTGCGGCGCCGAATGCCATGCCCAGCGCATGCGCAACGTCTTCGTCCAGCGTGGACGGCACGACGCCGCGGATGTCGTAGGCCTTGAAGATGGATGGAGACAGCTGCATGGATGAGTTACTCGGTGGGAGACGCGAAACAGAAATTGTAGGCGGCAAGCGCGCGTGAAAACGAGTTGTGCTGCCTCGGATGGGCATGTCCGAAAACGGCCAGCCCTCGCCCGAGCCCTGCGTATCATCACCAGCATGAACTCCGATGCTTCCGGCTTGCCAGGCGACGCGTGTTACCGCGCCTTGAAAGCGCGCGACGCCCGCTTCGACGGTCGCTTCTTCATCGGCGTGACGTCCACCGGGATTTATTGCCGGCCGGTGTGCCGGGTGCGCGTGCCCAAGCGCGAGAACTGCCGCTTCTTCGGCCATGCGGCGCAAGCCGAGAGCGCGGGCTTCCGCCCTTGCCTGCGCTGCCGGCCCGAACTGGCGCCGCACTCCGTCACCTGGTCGATCCAGGACGCGAGCTACATCCTGGCGCACCAGGCGGCGCGCTTGCTCGACGAGCCCGAAGCGTGGAGCGAAGGCCCCGCTTCGGTGGAGCAACTGGCGGCGCGGCTGGGCGTGAGTGACCGCCACCTGCGGCGAATCTTCGAAGCGCAATTCGGCGTGTCCCCGGTGCAGTACCTGCAGACCCGCCGGCTGCTCACGGCCAAGCAATTGCTGGCGGACACCACCCTGCCCATCACGCAGGTGGCATTGGTCAGCGGCTACTCCAGCGTGCGGCGATTCAACGCGGCATTCGCGCAGCACTATCAGCTGAACCCGACGCAGTTGCGGCGCGAAGGCGCGGGGCCGCCGGCGCAGGGGTTCGCGATCCGCCTCGGCTATCGCCCGCCCTACGATGTGTCCGCGATGCTCGGTTTTTTCAAGAAGCGCGCGATCGATGGCATCGAGTTCGTCAAGCTCGACCAGGGCGACGGCGCCCTCGCCCGCACGGTGTCGGTCGATTCAGGCAGCGTGACGCACGCGGGCTGGCTGGCCACTGAATTCGACGCGAGCCGCCACCAGGTGGTGCTGCGAGTGAGCGACTCCTTGCGCGAGGTTCTGCCTGTGGTGATTCAGCGGGTGCGCGCCACGCTCGACCTCGATGCCGACCCGCAGGCCATCAACACCGCGTTGCATGCGAGTTTTCCGAACGGCGATGGCCTGCGCGTGCCCGGGGCCATGAGCGGCTATGAACTTGCGGTGCGCGCCGTCCTGGGACAGCAGATCACGGTGACGGCGGCGCGCACGCTGGCACAGCGGCTGGTGCAGCGCTTCGGCGAACCCATCGCCACACCGTTTGCCGAGTTGACCCGCCTCTTCCCGCAGCCTTCCGTGCTCGCACAGGCCGAGGGCGATGCACTCGGGCAATTGGGCATCGTCAAGCAGCGACAGGCTGCGATTGTCGCCATTGCACGTGCCGTTGCTGACAAGCGGCTGCAGTTGCATGGCGGCGCCGACGTGGAACAGACGATCGAGGCACTCAAGCAATTTCCGGGTGTCGGCGATTGGACCGCGCAGTACATCGCCA
>JAQGMT010000441.1 GCA_028292185.1 Ramlibacter sp.
GCGGGCAGCGGGTTTGGCTCGCGCGCCATGCCCGTGCGGTTGTACGCGGGCGCGAGCACGACGATGCGGTCGACCTTCGCCGGATGCAGCGCCACATAGCCCGTGATGCGCGGCCCGCCCTGTGACCAGCCGACCAGCGACACGCGGTCGACACCCCGCAAGCGCTTGACGTATTCGACCGCGGCGTCGATGTCGTTCCAGTCGGACGTCATGGTGGTGATGGGGCCGCTGTGCTTCGGCGCGCAGGCTGCCGCGACGTATCCGGCCTGCTGCGCTTTCGCGATGTTGCACGGCTCGTTCATCGCCGCCGGGCGCGTCGAGCCGCCGTACCCCGTCATGCTGACCGAGAACACGTCGAAGCCCGCGCGCGCCACCTGGCGCATCCAGCTGTAATCCTCCAGCCGCGAATCGAACGACACCTCCGCCGGCGTGCCCGCGCCGTGGATGAAGAGCACGGCAGGCAGCCTGGCCGAGCCGGCGGGCATCACCTCACGCACGTACAGCTGCGCGGTTTGCCCGCGCATCGCCGGCGCGGTGGATACGACGGGGACGCGGTGATCGGTCGTTTGCAGGCCACGGCCAGCGGGCGTGGCGCAGCCGGCGAGAGCGGCGGCGAAGGCAATAACGAGAGTGGGCAACCGGCTGTGCATCGTGGCTCCGTGGGCGCGTGGTGGTTCGCAAGATCATCGGCGCGGCATCGGAATGCGGCAGAGGGCAAACCCGCAGCGCGAAGCAAGGCACAGCGCGCGCCGCGGCTAATTCCAGTTGGCGTCCGGCTGCGGCCGCAGCCGCTGGGCCGCATCGATCACATCCTGCAATTCGACCGGGTCGCTGTACGGATCCTCGTCCACCGCCGTCACGCGATTAAGCTCCTTCTGCCAGCGCCGCAGTTCATCCACGTAAGGGCCGTAGGGGACGCGCTTCAGATCGCCGCCGGTCTCGACGAGATCGCAGATGCCGTTGTGCAGCCATTGGCCGGTGTGCCAGTCGGGCATGTCGACGGCCGGGAAGAGGCAGATGCCGTGCAGGTCCATGCCCTGGTTCACCGCCGCCATCGCTTCGTTCATCACGTCGTGCAACCAGTCGGGGCGGCCCTGGTTCATGCCGCTGGTCTCGCCAATCACCATCGGCCGGTGATAGCGGTCCCAGACGCGTTGCAGCAGCGTGCACAGCGGCTCGATGCCTTCGTGGTCCGGGCTCAAGGCCTGGTGCGGCCCGTGTTCGCGGTACTCCATCTGGCCGAAGGAGTAGTTGTTGGCGCCCACGATGTCCAGCACCTCCGGCGAGCCGCCCAGTTCGGGATGCTCCTTCCCATACAGGATGTCCCACGCCATGAACGTGTCGACGAAGGTCTCGTACCAGGCCGCGTCGATCAGGTCCGGCCGGTCCGGCGGCGCGATCACCTGCACCAGCGGATCCACGTGGATCATGCGGGCGTCGGGCAGCACCTCGCGAATCGCCTTGACGCCGGCGATCGCGGCCTTGCACAGGGCCACCCTCAAGCCCTTTCGATCGTCACGGGTCTTGCGGTAAGGGGCCACCCAGCCCCACTCGCCGCCGCAAAACGAAAAGAAAGTGATCTCGTTGATTGGCGTGAAGAAGTAGGGCCCCGGCAGGCGGTGCGAAACGTGCTGCGCCGCCGCGCGGCAGTAGTTCGCGAAGCGGCTGGTGAACATGTCCGAGAACGGGTCCAGGTCGTCGGGGTACCCGTAGTGGCACAGGTCCCAGATGGGCGTGATGCGGGTTTGCCGCATCGCATCGGCGACAGCGTCGATCAGGTGGAAGTCGTAGTCGCCGTGCCGGTCCACCAGCGGCCATGGAATCCCTTCGCGCGCGATGGCGATGCCCAGCTGCTGCAGGATGCGGTAGTCCTCCATCGCATGTTCGCGATGGCGCGTTTCCACCAGCAGGTCACGGCGGCGGCCGTCGTGCCAAAGGAAGGTCGAGCACTCGAAGCCGGAAAGAAAAAAAGTCGGGAAGATGCCCGGTCGCTTTGCCATGCCGCACTAAACCACACGGCGCGAACGGCCTGCGTATCAAAAACCGCGGCTGTGTATCTGCTGCCGGCGCGGCTGGACAGCAGGCGGTCCCCTGCTCACTTGGCGGGAAGCATCGGCTTGACGCTGCCGCAATCGGATTTCAGCCACTTGCCCGACGCATCCATGTTCATCTTCTCGGGCTTGCCCTGCGCTTGCGTGGTGATGACCATCTTCATGGTGTAGGCCTCGGCACTGGCGAACGTCACCTGGCCTTCACCCGACGACGGCGGGTTGCTGCAGGTGAACGCCATCTTCATGGTGTTGCCGGTGCGCGATTGCTGCGTGGTCTTGCAATCGCCGCGCTGCGCCGGCACGTCATTGCGCTCGGCCATTTCCTTGGTCATGCACATCTGGATGATCATGCCGCCGCCGGGACCCGCCGGACCCATCTTGACGCCCTGTTGGGCCATCGCCGCTTCCATCATCTTGCGCTGCTCAGGCGGCATGTTGGCCATCTGCTGCTGCATCTGCGCCATGCGCGGGTCCTGCGCGCCGGCCATGTCCATCTTCTGGTTGATTTCCCACAGCCCGGGCTTGAGCGACTGGGCAGAGGCCGCGCAACTGAATGCGGCCAGCGCGGCGGCGAGAACGTGATTCGAGTTCATGGGCGTCACTCCTTGCCGTAAAGGGCATCACGCCATTGTGCCGCGTCGCCGGTGGCTGGCAAGCGCGCTGCAGGTTCAGGCGGGGGCGGCTTAGGCCAGGGTGGCCTGCCGCACCGCGTGCTCCCAGCGGGCCATCAGCTCGCCGGCGCGCTCGCGCTCGAGCGTCGGCAGGAAGCGGCGCTGCGACTTCCACAGCGCCGACAGTTCGTCGGTGCCGCGATATACGCCCGCGGTGAGCCCCGCAAGATAGGCTGCACCCAGCGCCGTGGTTTCAGTCACCGCGGGCCGCACCACCGGAATCCCCAGCAGGTCGGCCTGGAACTGCATCAACAGATCGTTGACGCAGGCGCCGCCATCCACGCGCAACTCGCTCACCGGCGCGGCGCCCGCCGCCACGGCGTCGCGGCTCATCGCCTCCAGCAGCGCGGCGCTCTGGTAGGCGATGCTTTCCAGCGCCGCGCGCGCGACATGCGCGGCCGTGCCGCCGCGCGTAAGGCCGGTGATGATCCCCCGCGCATCGGGCTTCCAATAAGGCGCGCCCAGCCCGGTGAACGCCGGCACCATCATCACGCCGCCGGAATCCGGCACGCTCTCGGCCAGGGCTTGCACTTCGCTGCTGCCCTGGATCGCCTTCAAGCCGTCGCGCAACCATTGCACCACCGCGCCGCCGACGAACACGC
>JAQGMT010000451.1 GCA_028292185.1 Ramlibacter sp.
CGATGGATGACGGCGTGGTGATGCGTGCCGACGTGTTCCTGCCGCTGGCAGAAGGGCGCTATCCGGTGGTGCTCACCTACGGCCCGTACGCCAAGGGGCTCTCTTTCCAGGACGGCAATCCCGGCGCGTGGGAACACCTCACCAAGAACAACCCCGAGGTACTGGAAGGTTCGAGCAACATCTACCAGTCGTGGGAACTGGTCGATCCGGAGAAGTGGGTACCCGACGGCTACGCGTGCGTGCGCGTCGACTCGCGCGGCACCGGCCGTTCGCCGGGCTTCGTCGATCCGTGGTCCCCGCGCGAGGCGCAGGACCTGTACGAGTGCGTCGAGTGGGCCGGCACGCAGCCCTGGTCGAACGGCAAGGTAGGCCTGAACGGCATCTCTTACTACGCGATGAATGCCTGGCAAGCCGCAGCGTTGGCGCCGCCGCACCTGAGCGCCATCTGCGTCTGGGAAGGCGCTTGCGACTACTACCGCGAGGCCACCCACCACGGCGGCATCGTGTCGGACTTCCTGATCAACTGGTTCCCGCGCGCGGTGCATCGGTCGCAGCATGGCTGCGGCGAGCGCGGCATGCGCAGCCGTGTGACCGGCGAGCTCGCCTGCGGGCCGGAGACGCTGCCCGAGGAAGAACTCGCGGCCAGGCGCATCGACATCGAGCAATGGGTCGTCGAGCACGCCTTCGACGACGACGCCCATCGCGGCCGCGGCACCGATGTGAGCAAGGTCAAGGTGCCGCTGCTGTCGGCCGCCAACTGGGGCGGGCAGGGCATGCACACGCGCGGCAACTTCGAAGGGTTCGTGAATGCCGCATCGAGCGAGAAGTGGCTGGAGGCGCACGGCGGCGCGCACTGGGAGAGCTTCTACACCAACTATGGGATGAAGCTGCAGAAGCGATTCCTCGGCCATTTCCTCAAAGGTGAGGACACGGGCTGGGATCGCCAGCCGCGGGTGCTCTTGCAAGTGCGCCATGTGGACCGCTTTGTCGAACGGCCGGAAGACGAATGGCCCTTGGCGCGCACCCAGTGGACCCGCTTCTACCTCGACGCTAGCGACTGCAGTTTGCGCACGCGCAAACCGGAAGCAGCGACGCAGCTCAGTTACGACGCCACCGGCGACGGCATCATGTTCCTCTCGCCGCCGCTGCAGGAGGAGATGGAGATCACCGGTCCCTCCGCGGCGCGCCTGGTCTTGTCTTCCTCCACCAAGGATGCCGACGTGTTCCTGGTGCTGCGCGTGTTCACGCCGGACGGGCGCGAAATCACCTTCCAGGGCTCCAACGATCCGCGCACGCCGATCGGCTTGGGCTGGTTGCGAGCCTCGCATCGCAAGCTCGACCCGGCGCGCACCTTGCCGTATCGGCCATTCCATCCGCACGACGAAGTCCAGCCGCTCACACCGGGCAAGCCGGTTGCGCTGGACATCGAGATATGGCCCACGTCGATCGTGATTCCCAAGGGCTACCGCTTCGGGCTGTCGGTGCGCGGCAAGGATTACCACTATCCCGGCGAGCCCCTGAAGATTCCGGGATTCAAGTATTCCCTGACCGGCGTCGGGCCCTTCCTGCATCATCATCCGAAGGACCGGCCTGCTGAAGTGTTCGGCGCGACCAACACGCTGCACTTCGAGCCGGGCGAGCCACCGTATGTGCTGCTTCCAGTGATTCCGGCGAAGCCGTCTTGAGACTATAAATATTGGAGACAACATGAGCCCTCGAATTCCAAAGCTGCTCGCGTGCACATTCGTCGCCGCTGCGGCCCTCATGCCGCTGTTTGCCGCGGCGCAAGCGTATCCGTCGCGGCCGATCCGCTTCATCGTGCCATTCCCCGCCGGCAGTGCGCCGGACTCGATCGCGCGCGTGGTGAGCCAGCAGATGCAGCTGACCCTGGGCCAGCCCATCATCATCGACAACAAGCCGGGCGTGCAGGGAGCGATCGCCGCGGCCGAAGCAGCGCGCGCAGCGCCCGACGGCTACACGATTTTCGGCGGCAACAATTCCACGCTGGCCGCGAATCCCAGCCTGTACAAGAAGCAGCCGTACAACCCCGCCAAGGATTTCGTCCCCGTGGGGCTGTACATCACCGCGTCGCTGACGCTCGTGGTGCGGCCGGATTTCCCGGCCAAGAACATGCACGAGTTCGTGGCCTACGCGAAAGCCAATCCCGGGAAACTCTCCGCCGGCTATGCCTCCGCCGGCATGCAGGTGTCCATGGGCGAACTGAAGTCGCTGGGCAAGGTGGACTTTCTCGAAGTACCGTACAAGGGTGTGCCGCAAGCCGTGAGCGACCTCATGGGTGGCCAGATCGGTTTCACCTTCGCCGACAACGCAGTGGCCTTCACTCAGATCCGCGCCGGCAAGCTGCGCGGCCTGGGCGTCACTTCGCTGAAACGCACTGCGTTGATGCCGGACATGCCGGCCATCTCCGAGGAGCTGCCGGGCTTTGACGTGAACGTGTGGAGCGGCCTGGTGGTGCCCACCGGCACGCCCAAGGAAGTGATCGACAAGTTGTGGGATGCCTCGCGCAAGGCGCTGGCCACGCCGGAAGTCGGCAAGAGCCTGAACGCGCTGGGCCTGGAAGTCGCCCCCATGGGTCCCGACGAATTCGGCCGCTTCATCACCGCCGAGACCGCCAAGTGGGCGCGCCAGGTGAAGGCCGCCGGCATCCAGCCCGAGTGAACGCGCGTTGCGCGCCTGATCAGGAAGTCACGACATGGTGATCGACGCCCACGCCCATTACGTGCCGCCGAAGATCGTCGAGCGGCTGCGCGACGACGGCGCACGCTACGGCATCGACGTGGTGGACCAGCCGCCGCCGGCCTGCGCCTGCCTGCACTTCCACTATGGGCTGAAGTGCCGCCCGTTCTTCTCGCGCCTGCTCGAGCCGGCGCAGCAGCGGCTCGAATCCATGCACAAGCAGGGCGTGGACCGGCAGGTCATCGGCGGCTGGGTCGACGTGTTCGGCCACGGCCTGCCGGCGGCGCAGGGGCATGCCTGGCACCGGCTCATGAACGAGGGCCTGGCCGAAACCTGCCAGGCCCATCCGCAGCACTTCTCCATGCTGGCCTCGGGCCACCTGCCCGACGCCGCCGGCGCCGCGCGCGAGCTCGAACACGC
>JAQGMT010000182.1 GCA_028292185.1 Ramlibacter sp.
CGCAGCGGCGAAGTGAGGGTGAACAAGGGCCGCGCGGCCGCCGATACGCGGGTCGGTACGGGCGACGTCGTGCGCTTGCCGCCGGTTCGCGTTTCCGAGGCCGCCGCGCAAAAGCTCGACAAGCCGGCGCCGGCGCGCGATTTCCCGATCCTGTTCGAAGACGAGCACCTGGTCGCCATCGACAAGCCCGCGGGGGTGGCCGTGCACGGCGGCAGCGGCGTCAGTTTCGGCGTCATCGAACAGATGCGCCAGGCCCGGCCGCAGGCCAAGCTGCTGGAACTGGTGCATCGGCTCGACCGGGAGACTTCCGGCGTCCTGCTGGTCGCGAAGAAACGCTCCGCCCTCCTGAAACTGCAGGACCAGTTTCGCGAGCGCGAGACGGGCAAGACCTACCTGGCGCTGGTGGTGGGCGCCTGGCCGGCCAACAAGAAGGTGATCGACCTGCCGCTGCACAAGTATCTGCAGGCCGATGGCGAGCGGCGGGTGAAGGTGGTGGCCAGGGACGATCCGGACGGGATGCGAGCCATCACCCTGGTGAAGATCGCACGCAAGCTCGAGGGCTTCACGCTGCTCGAAGCCACCATCAAGACCGGCCGCACCCACCAGATCCGGGTTCACCTCGCATCCTCGGGCCACCCGATCGCCGGTGACGACAAGTACGGCGATTTCGAACTCAACAAGGCGCTGCAAAAGCGCGGCCTGAAGCGCATGTTCCTGCACGCGTGGAGGTTACAGTTCGACCACCCGGGCAGCGGCGAGCGCATCGAGCTCACAGCCGCACTTCCGCCCGGACTCCAGAAGTTTGCCGACCATGCCCCAAGCGCGTCCCCGCCGGTTTGACCTGATCGCGTTCGATTGGGACGGCACCCTGTTCGATTCCACCCGCATCATCGTCCAGTGCATCCAGCGCGCGGTGGTGGATGTGGGCGGCGCGATGCCCAGCGACAAAGCCGCTGCCTATGTGATCGGCATGGGCTTGATGCAGGCGCTGGCGCACGCGGCGCCCGACGTGCCGGCGGAAAAGTATCCGCAGCTCGGAGCGCGCTATCGGCACCACTACGTGGCGCACCAGGACGATCTCAGCCTCTTCGAGGGCGTGCTGCCGCTGCTGGACGAACTGAAGGCGCGTCATCACCGGTTGGCGGTCGCCACCGGAAAGTCGCGGCGCGGGCTCGACTACGCGCTGGGCACCGCCCAACTCAAGGGTGTGTTCGACGGCTCGCGCACCGCCGACGAAACCGAGGGCAAGCCGCATCCGCTGATGCTGAACGAGCTGATGCGCGAATTCGATACCCCGCCGGAGCGCACTCTTATGATCGGCGACACCACGCACGACCTGCAGATGGCGCTGAACGCCGGCTGCCCGTCGGTGGGCGTGAGCTACGGGGCACATGAGCCTGGCGAGTTCGAGGTGCTGCGTCCCCTGTACATCGCGCACTCGGTGCAAGCCCTGCGCGACTGGCTGCTGGAAAACGCCTAGTGGCCGATCCCTCTGACGCCGTTGCCTTGTGCAATTCAGCCGAGCTCGTGGACGGCGGCGCGGCAGTTCCTTTCGACGTCACGTTCGGCGGGCAGACCTGCCGCGCCTTTGCGATCCGCTTCGAAGGCCGGGTGCACGCTTACCTGAACCGATGCAGCCACGTGGCGATGGAACTGGACTGGCAGCCCAATCGCTTCTTCGACGATACCGGCCGCTGGCTGCTGTGCGGCACCCATGGCGCCGTATATCGTCCCGACACGGGAGAGTGCGCTGGCGGCCCCTGCCGCGGCGGCCTGGTGAAAATCGCGGCCAGCGAGCACGGCGGTGTGGTGCACTGGCATACTGCCTTCAACCTGCAACCTGTCCTTTTTTAAAAAATGTCCGAACCGCAACCGCCTGAATACCCACAGGCTCCCGAGCCCCATCGCGCCGCCACTCGGCTCGAGGCCGAGCGGGGCGCCACGCCTGCCGGCTGGGAACAGGCCACTTTTGAAAAGCTGATGTTCGCCACGCTGCGCGAGCAGCGCGCGACCCGCCGCTGGCGCACGGTCACCCGGCTGGCGTGGCTGGCCTTCTTCGTGTTCCTGCTCTGGGCGCTGATGCACCGCGGCTCGCCGAGCACGGACAAGTCGCTGCCTCACACGGCGGTAATCGAGATCAAGGGCGAGATCTCCTCGGGCGGCGATGCCGGCGCCGAGTCGGTGGTCGCGGCGATGCGCAGCGCCTTCGAGGACACGGGCGCGCAGGCGGTGGTGCTCCTGATCAATTCGCCCGGTGGCAGCCCGGTGCAGGCCGGAATCATCTACGACGAGATCAATCGGCTGAAGGCCAAGCACAAGAAAGCCATCTACGCGGTCGTCGAGGAGTCGTGCGCCTCCGCCGCTTATTACATCGCGTCGGCCACTGACAAGATCTTCGTCGACAAGGCCAGCATCGTCGGCAGCATCGGCGTTCTGATGGACGGGTTCGGCTTCACCGGCCTGATGGACAAGCTCGGCGTCGAGCGCCGCTTGATGACGGCGGGCGAGAACAAGGGTTTTCTCGACCCGTTCAGCCCGCAAACCGAAAAACAGCGGGTGTTCGCCCAGGCCATGCTGGATCAGGTGCACCTGCAGTTCATCAATGCAGTCAAGGCGGGCCGCGGCAAGCGGCTGAAGGAGACTCCCGAACTGTTCAGCGGCCTCTTCTGGACCGGCCAGCAGGCCATTGACCTGGGGCTGGCCGACCAACTGGGCAATATCGACTTCGTGGCGCGCGAAGTGGTCAAGGCTGAAGACCTGGTCGACTACACACGCAAAGACAATGTGGCCGAGCGCCTGGCCAAGAAATTCGGCGCGTCGATTGGCGAAGGCGCCATGCACGCGCTGCACGCCTTGCCGGCGCTGCGCTAGCCGGACTCAGCGGCCGATTGCGAACACCGCCGGTGTGTCGTTGGCGACGGGCACCGCCTGCTGGCGCCAGGCGTTCACCGTGCGGCTGTGCGTCGCCGCTGCCGCAAGCGTGAGGCCACTGGCGATCGCCAACCGTGTGGCGGGCTGAAGGTCCTTCAGCAGTGCACCCCATAGCGCGAGGTTGCGGTAAGGCGTCTCGATGAACAGCTGGGCCTGCCCGGTTTTGTGCGCGAGCGCATCCAGTTCACGAATGCGGGCGCTGCGCTGCGCGGCATCCTGCGGCAGATAACCGACGAAGGCGAAGTTCTGGCCGTTCAAGCCGCTGGCGGCCAGCGCGAGCAGCAGCGAGACAGGTCCGACCAGTGGGATCACCGCGATACCCAGGTCGTGCGCGGCCCGAACCACCGACGAGCCGGGGTCTGCCACCGCTGGCATGCCGGCTTCGCTGAGCAGACCCAGGTCGTGACCTTGCTGCGCGGCGGCCAGCAGTGGCCGCGCATCGAAGCCGCCCTGGTGATCGCCCTTTTTGTGCACTTCGCGCGGCAGTTCGATGATCTGCTGCTCGCGGATCGGCAGCGCGAGCGGATGCAGCTCGCCGATGCGTTTTAGGTAAGCGCGAGCCGATTTGGCGTTCTCGCAGATCCAGTGCGTGATCCCCGCCGCGATGCTGAGGGTGCGATCCGGCAGAACGTCCTGCAGCGGCGCCTCCACCGCGCAGCCGAAATCCAGCGGCGCGGGCACCAGGTAAAGCGTGCCGACCTTGGCGTTGGCCATCACAAGATCTTGAGGCCCGCGGCCCGCAGCATCCGGCAGGTGCGGATCAGCGGCAGGCCCACCAGCGCGGTGGGGTCATCGCTCTCGATCACGTCGAGGAGCGCGACGCCCAGCCCTTCGCTGCGCGCGCTGCCGGCGCAGTCATACGGTTGGTCGAGGCGCAAATAGGACTCGATCTCGGCGTCCGTCAATTCGCGAAACTTCACCTTCACTGGCGCGAGTTCGATCTCTTCGAAACCAGTTTCGCGGCAAACCACCGCCACGGCCGTATGAAACACAACGGTTTGCCCGCGCATTTTCCGCAATTGCTCGACCGCGTTCTCGTGTGTGCCAGGTTTGCCGAGCGGTGCGCCGGCGAGTTCGGCCACCTGGTCGGAGCCGATCACGATGGCGCGCGGCAAACGCTGCGCCACCGCGTGAGCCTTGGCCAAGGCCAGCCGCAACGCGAGTTCGCGCGGCGCCTCCCCGGCGCGATGCGATTCGTCAACAGCAGGGATCTCGACCTCGAACGGCAACCTCAAGCGCGACAGCAAGTCGCGCCGGTAGCGTGAGCTCGAGCCCAGCACCAGCAGGCGTTTTTCGGCGGGCGGTGCGTTCTCGGGCATGGCGTGATTCTCTTACACTGGCCGCATGACCAAAGAGTTCGCAGCCCGAAGGCTGGATGTGAAGAATTTCGCGGAAGAAGGGGCCGCGCTCAGTGGCGATTCCACAGTGCAGCAGCATGTGCGCCTCATGGCCGAAACCCAGGGCCGCGGGGTCGCCGCGCCCGTGACCTGGTCGGTGTCGGGCGAGATGCGCAACCCCCAGCATGTGCAGCCGGAGATCTGGATCCACCTGAAGGCCCAGGTCACCTTGTCCTTGACTTGCCAGCGCTGCCTGGAACCGGTCGATGTGCCCCTCACGGTCGACCGCTCGTTCCGGTTTGTGTCCGACGAGGAAATGGCGGCGGCCCAGGATGACGAGTCCGAAGAGGACGTTCTGGCGTTGAGCCACAGTTTCGACGTCGTTGAATTGGTGGAAGACGAGCTGCTGATGGAGATTCCTCTGGCGCCGGCGCACGAAACCTGCCCGCCGGTCAAGCTGGCGCTGGCCGAC
>JAQGMT010000184.1 GCA_028292185.1 Ramlibacter sp.
AGCTGGTGGCCTTCCCGCAGGATGGCGTGCTGCGCTCGCCGGGCGGCGTCGACAACCTTCAGCGCGCACTCGACATGGGCGTGGACATCGTCGGCGGCATTCCGCACTTCGAGCGCACGATGAGCGATGGCGCGGCCAGCGTGAAGCTGCTGTGCGAGATCGCGGCCGAGCGCGGCAAGCTGGTCGACATGCACTGCGACGAGACCGACGACCCGATGTCGCGCCACATCGAGACCCTGGCCTTCGAGGCGCAGCGCCTGGGCCTGCAGGGCCGCGTCAACGGCAGCCACTGCACCTCCATGCACAGCATGGACAACTACTACGTGAGCAAGCTGATTCCGCTCGTGGCCGAGAGCGGCGTGAGCGTGGTGGCCAACCCGCTGATCAACATCACGCTGCAGGGCCGTCACGACAGCTACCCGAAGCGCCGGGGCATGACGCGCGTGCCGGAACTGATGGCCGCGGGTGTGAACGTCGCCTTCGGCCACGATTGCGTGATGGACCCGTGGTACGGCATGGGCAGCGCCGACATGCTCGAAGTGGCCCACATGGGCCTGCATGTGGCGCAGATGACGAGCCACGCGGGAATTCGGGCCTGCTTCGATGCGGTGACCGTCAATGCGGCGAAGGTGATGCACTTGCAAGGCTATGGCATCGAGCCGGGTTGCGAGGCGAGCTTTGTGCTGCTGCAGGCGAGGGATCCGATCGAGGCGATCCGATTGCGCGCAAATCGGTTGAAGGTGTGGCGCAAGGGAAAGCTGCTGGCGCAGACAGCTGCTGTGGCAACGACGCTCACGATCGACGGAAGACCGGAATTGGTCACCTTCGACGACGCAAACGGCCCTCGCGTCGCGCCCGGCAGGCCATGAAAGCTGTTCGACGAAGCGCGTCATCCTGAGCTGCATGGCGCTGCTTGCCACTGCCGCCGCCGCTGGTCGGCGCTCGCTCGGCTCGGCAAATAAACAACGCGACGTCATCGCCGATAATCGGCGATGCTTTTTCGCTTGAACTTCCTCTTGTTCGCCTGGCGAGTTTTCCTTCTGCTCGGTGTCCTTGCTGTCGCCTCCCAGGCTCAAGCGCAAGCCAAGCACCCCGCGGACCAATGGGAATTCGGAGTCGAAACCGGCTACCTGTGGAAGGTCAAGCACAACTCGCCCCTGGATTACCGGATCGTGCCGACCCAGCTGGTGTGGCGCAGTCCGCCGATGTTCGAGATCTGGCGCGGCGAAAGCGGTGCGAGGCTCACGGTACGCAACCGGATGGCGCTGGTGGCCGAGACTTTCGTGCGCGGCGCCGAAGACTACTATTTGGCATTCGCCGGATCGCCCAGCTTCGAGCTGTGGTCCGCCGACCAGAAGAGCGCCCTGTTCTATGAAATCGGCGGCGGCGTGGGCCTGCTCAACGCCAAGGGCGTTCCAGGCGGACAGGGACAGGACCTTGCGTTCAACTGGTTCACGCAACTGGGCGCGCGCCGGCAGCTGACGCAGAAGATGGCGGTCACCGCCGGCGCGTATTTCACGCACCACTCGAACCTGGGCATGACCCATCCCAACCCCGGCATCGACGTGCTGGGCGCGAAGATCGGTGTGATGTGGACCCTCGATTGATGGGTGCGCGCACGCCCGGCCCGGCGGCGGATTCCAAAAGCGCATTCCACCACCCGGTCGCTTTCTGGGTTGGCTGCACCGCCATCGTCCTGGGCGTGCTCTCGCACGGACCCATGCTGATGATGGCCGCCGAGATGGGCTACCAGTTGGCCGGCATGCCCATGGACAGGCTGATGATGTCCGGCATGGCGCTGATCCCGTGCGGCTTCGCGTTGGCCTGCTACGGGCTGGTGCCGCGCTTCGCGGGCATGCCGCGCAGCGGCGAAGCACCGCTGCAGTTCCATGTGTCCGACGGCGTGCGGCTCAACTCCGAACACTGGAAACTGGTGACGGTGCTGATGGTGGCGCTGGCTGTGGACGTGCTCAAACCCGCGACGCTGGGCTTCGTGATGCCGGGCATGACGCGCGAATACGGCATCACGCGCGAGACCGCGGGCGTCCTGCCGCTGGTCGCGCTGACCGGCACCACCGTTGGCTCCGTGGTGTGGGGACGCATGGCCGACCGCTGGGGCCGCCGCTCCGCCATCATGCTGTCGGCGCTGATGTTCGCCGGCACGGCGATCTGCGGCGCGATGCCGGCGTTCGAGTGGAACCTGGTGATGTGCTTCCTGATGGGCGCCTCGGCCGGCGGGCTGCTGCCCATCACCTTCACCTTGATGGCCGAAACGGTGCCGGCCCGCCACCGCGGCTGGCTGCTGGTGGCGTTGGGCGGCATCGGCACGTCGGGCGGCTACCTGCTGGCGGCCGGTGGGGCGGCGTGGCTGGAACCCATGTTCAGTTGGCGCGCGCTGTGGCTGCTGGGTTTGCCGACCGGGCTTCTCATCATCGTGCTCGGGCGCTTCATTCCGGAGTCGGCGCGGTTCCTGGCGGGCGCGGGCTTGCAGGACGAAGCACGCGCCGTGCTGGCGCGCTTTGCCGGCGACAAGGGCGTGGAGGTGGATGCACCACCCGCGGCGGCAGCGGCGGCAAGCAACGGCGACCCCGCGGCCACCGGCCAATTGCTGGGCGGCCGGCACGCGGCGATCACCTGGGGGCTGGTGACCTGCGGCGTCGCCTGGGGTCTTGCCAACTTCGGCTTCCTGCTGTGGCTGCCGACCAACCTGGGGCGCATGGGCATGGACACCGGCGCCGTCAACGCGCTGCTGACCCGCTCGGCCTTGCTGGCCTTGCCCGGCACCGGGCTGGTGATCTGGATGTACCACAGCTGGAGCAGCCTGAAGTCGCTGCTCGTGTTCGTAGCGCTCACCTTCGCATCGCTGCTGCTGTTCTTCATATTGGACGTGGCGAAGGTGCAGTCGCAGTGGGGCATGGTGGCCGCGACGGTGCTGCTGCTGCTCAGCGCCAGCGGACTTATCGCGATGCTGATCCCGTATTCCGCGGAGATCTACCCGGTGCACCTGCGCGGCACAGGCTCGGGCCTGGTGGCAGCCGGCTCCAAGTTCGGCGGCATCCTCGGCGCGCTGTGCGGCGTGCTCGGGCTGTTCAGCTACTTTGCCGCCTCGGCCTTGCTGATCGCCTTGCCGATGGCCGTGGCCGGGGT
>JAQGMT010000477.1 GCA_028292185.1 Ramlibacter sp.
GAACGCGCCCTTGTGGCCGACGAGGGGCCGGTTGCCCGTGGGCTCGCCCACCAGCAAGGCATCAGCCGAGCCGAGCTGCGCGCGCGCCGCAGCATCGCCGGTGAGATGAAACGCGCCTTCGCAGCCCGTTTCTTCGCCGGCCGTGAGCACCATGCTCAGGCCTCGCCCGTCGCGCAGCATCGGCGCGAGCGAAACGGCCGCCGCGACGAACGCCGCCACGCCGGCCTTCATGTCGCTCGAGCCGCGGCCGAACAGTTTGCCTTCGACGATGTCGGCGCCGAAGGGATCGTGCGTCCACGGCGCGGAGCCCAAAGGAACTACGTCGACGTGACCCGTAAAACATAAGGCGGCATGTTCACCGCTGCCGCCGATGCGAGCGATCAGGCTGGTGCGGCGCGCGGCGAACTCGCTGCGCGAACAGGCGAAGCCCGCATCCACCAGCAAGGATTCCAGCTGCGCGATGCAGGCGTCTTCGTTACCGGGCGGGTTCACGGTGTCCATGCGCACCAGGGACTGGGTGAGCGATACGGCGTCGATCTGTTTCATGCGTGACTCCATCATCGATCTGCGCGACTGACGCCGCTCAATCGAGCTTCACGTTGGCGGTGGTGATCACCTTTTTCCACCGCGCTCGCTCTGCATTCAGCATGGCTGCCATTTCGGCGGGCGGGCCGCCGGCCGGTTCGGACCCCAGCGCCAGGAAGCGCTCGCGCACGTCGGGCATCTTGATCACCTCGGCGAGCACGGCATTGATCCGGTTGACGAGCCGCGCGGGCGTTGCTGGCGGCGCCGAGATGGCGAACCAGGCCGATGCGATGAAATCCGGCATTCCGTACTCCGGCGCGGCGGGAACGTCCGGCATCAGCGAGCTGCGGCGCGGCCACGAAAGCCCCAGCAGCTTCACCTGACGGGCTTCGTGATACTTCATCACCGAGGCCGTGTTGCCGAAGAACAGGTCGAGGCGGCCGGCGATGAGTTCGATCAGCGCCGGGCCCTCGCCGCGGAACGGCACGTGCACCATCTCGCCGCCGATCATGGTGGCGAACATCTGGGCCGTGAGGTGCGAAGTGGAACCGTTGCCTTGCGAGCCGTAGGTCACCTTGCCGGGATTGGCTTTGACATAGGCGATCAGCTCGCGCGCGTTGGCTGCCGGAAAACTGTTGCGGGCCGTGATCACGTTCGGCATCGCCGCCATCATGATCACCGACTCGAGCCGCGCCGGGTCGAACGGCATCTCCTTGTACAGGCTCTGGTTGATGGTCAGTGGCCCGGGCGGCGTTGACAAGAGCGTGTGCCCATCGGGTGGCGCCGTCGCCACCGCCAGCGCGCCGATGTTGCCGCCGGCCCCGGCCCGGTTCTCCACCACCACCGGCTGGCCCACCCGCTCGGAGAGTTTCTGGCTCACCAGGCGCGTGACCACGTCGAGCGAACCGCCCGGCGGGAAATTCACGATCATGTGGATCGGCTTGCTGGGCCACGCCGGCTCCTGGGCGCCCGCCTGCAGAGATGTGCCGGCGAACGCACCGGCGGCGATGAAGGTTCTTCGGTCCATGCGATCATTCTAGGGCTGCCCCGGCGGCGCCGTTGGCGCGGCGTCCACTGCTTACCCCCTCTTTGAAAAGCTCCCATGAAATTCGGCATCTTCGATCACGTGGACCAAAGCGGCGCACCCTTGGCGGATCTTT
The DNA here is from genome assembly GCA_028292185.1 of Ramlibacter sp. Lineage (GTDB taxonomy): Bacteria > Pseudomonadota > Gammaproteobacteria > Burkholderiales > Burkholderiaceae_C > Ramlibacter. Next base: position 1,686 of record JAQGMT010000477.1, read on the forward strand.
ATGAAAACCGCTTGCGCCTGGCCGAGGTGTACGACCGCGCGGGCTTTTACTGCTACCACATCGCCGAGCACCACGGCACGCCGCTGGGTGCCGCCGGCTCGCCCAGCGTGTTCCTGGCCGCGGTGGCCCAGCGCACCAAACGCTTGCGCTTCGGCCCGCTGGTGTACGTGCTGAGCACCACGCATCCGCTGCGCATCTTCGAGGAGATCTGCATGCTCGACCAGTTGAGCCGCGGCCGCCTCGAGGTGGGCATCGGGCGCGGCACGTCGCCGTACGAGATGAGCTATTTCGGGGTGGACATCGGCGAGTCGCTGAAGATCTACACCGAGGCTTACGAGGTGATCTTGCGGGCGCTGAAGTCCACGCGCCTGAATTTCGAGGGCGAGCACTTTCACTTCAAGGACGTGCCGGTGGTCCTGGACAGCTACCAGAAGCCGCATCCCCCCATCTGGTATGGCCTGTCGTCGCCCGATGCGGTGCCCTGGGTGGCGCAGAACGGGATCAACATCGTGTGCAACGGGCCGTCCGCGCCAGTGCGCGCGATCACCGACCGCTACCGCAGTCTGTGGCAGTCAATGCCGCATCCGCCGGGCACGGCGCTGCCGATGCTCGGCCTGGGCCGCCACCTGATGGTGGCGGATTCACACGCGGAGGCGTTCAGCACCGGCAAGCGCGCGTTCAAGGTCTGGTACGACAACCTGCAGCACCTCTGGCGCGCGCAGGGCAAGCCGCTGACCCGTTACCCGATCCCGGAAGACTTCCAGGCCGCTGTGGACGCCGGGATCGTCATCGTCGGCACGCCGGGCGAGGTGATCGCCGGGCTCGAGCGCGAGATCGAAGTCTCTGGCGCGAATTACGTGCTCACCCGCTATGCCTACGGCGACCTGTCGTTCGAGGAGTCCTCGCGCTCGTTGTCGCTGTTCGTGCAAGAGGTGATGCCGCACTTCGCGGATCGTTGAATTCACGATCGGCATCGATCGGCTTACACTTGCATGGCTTAAAAGCAGGGACCGTTTGATGAAGCCACTGTTGAACGCGCGACACCTTGCGCTGGCCTTGGCCGCTGCCGCGGCCACACTGCCGCCAGCGGCTTTCGCCCACGGCCTGGTCGGCAAGCGCTTTTTTCCCGCGACCATCGCCACGGACGATCCGTTCGTCTCCGACGAGTTGTCGCTGCCCACCATTTCGTCCACCCGCACCAATGCTTCGGGCGATGAGCCGGGCAGCCGCGAGACCTCGATGTCGGGCGAGTTCTCCAAGCGCATCACGCCGAACCTCGGGGTTTCCATCGGCGTCGAGCGCCAGCGCTCGGCGCCTGCCGGCCAGGCCGCGGTGCACGGCTGGGGCAACACCGAACTCGGCGTTAAATACCAGATCTACCAGAACGAGCAGCGCGAGGCCCTGGCGTCGGTGGGCATGGCGTGGGAAGTGGGCGGCACCGGCAGCAGGGCTATCGGCGCCGAGCGCTTCAGCACCTTCACACCGGCCGTGTTCTTCGGCAAGGGTTTCGGCGATGTGGCCAGCCCGATGCTCAAGCCCTTGGCGGTAACCGGCAGCCTGGGCGTTGCGATTCCGCGGCGGTCGAGCACCACGACGACCGACACCGATCCGGACACCGGCGCGATCGTCACCAACGTCGATCCCAACCCTCACGTGCTGCAACTCGGTTTCGCGCTGGAGTACAGCCTGCCCTACCTGCAATCCTTCGTGAAGGATGTCGGCTTGTCCGAGCCCTTCAGCCGCATGATCCCGCTGGTGGAGGTGTCGCTGCAAAGGCCGCTCGATCGCGTCACCGCCAAGCGGACCACGGGAACCATCAACCCGGGTGTGCTCTGGGTGGGCCGGGTGGTGCAGGTCGGGGTGGAGGCGGTGATTCCCATCAATCGGCAAAGCGGCCACGGGGTCGGGATGCAGGCGCAACTGCACTTCTTCCTCGACGACATTTTCCCAAACAGCATCGGCCGCCCGCTGATCGCGAGCGCCCGATGAACTCGCTGCGCGTTCTCATCCTGGTGTTGTTGACGGCGCTGAGCATGTCGGCGCGGGCCCATGCCTTTCTGGAGCACGCGGAGCCCCGCGTCGGCGCGACGGTACAGGCGATGCCGGGCGAACTGACGCTCAGGTTCAGCCAGCCGATCGAAGGCGCGTTCAGTACCGTGAAGGTCACCGATGCCAAGGGGCAGGCGGTGCACAAGGGCGAGGTCCACGTCAACGGTCCGGTCATCCGGGTGTCGCTCGCCGCCATGGGCCCCGGCGACTACACGGTCACCTGGCGCGTGGTCTCGACCGACACCCACGTGTCGGAAGGCGACTTCGTCTTCCACGTTGCCCATTAGGTCCGCTGACACGGCCTCGGCATGGAATTGATCGTCGTCGTCCGGTCGATTCACATCGCGGCCGCCGTGCTCGTGGCCGGCGCGTTCGCGTTCGAGTTCCTGGTGTGGCCTCGCAATCAGAGCGAGGCGGTGCGGCTCGCGCTCGCGGCATGGCTGCGCGTTTGCGCTGCGTGGGCGACCGGCGCCGCGCTGTTGACCTGGTTGGTGTGGCTGGCACTGATCGCCACCAGCATGAGCGGCGCTTCACCGAGCCTGGAGGTGTTCAGGACGGTGCTGGCGCGGACCAACTTCGGCCATGTGTGGATGCTGCGCTTCGGGCTCGGGCTGCTGCTGGCGATCGGACTGTTGCTGCGCCATTCGGGGCCGGACACCACGGCATGGCGAGCGCTGGGCGCAATCACGGCAACACTGTTCCTGGTGAGCCTCGCCAGGGCCGGACATGCGATGGGATCGGCGCCGGCTTTGCATGCCGTTCGGGTGGGTGTCGATGCGTTCCACTTGCTGGGCGCCGGCTTGTGGCTCGGCGCATTGCTGCCCCTGTGCTTCGTGCTGCGCCGTGCGCGCACCGACACCGGACAGCCGTGGCTGGCGCCCGCTGCGGCCGCCGTGCGCAACTTCTCCGCGCTGGGCATTGCCGCGGTGCTCACGATCCTGGTCACCGGAGTCGCCAACACCGTGTTCCAGGTCGGCAGCATCGAAGCCCTGGTGGAGAGCGGCTACGGCCGGCTGGTCTGCGCCAAGATCGCGCTGTTTGCCGCCAT
>JAQGMT010000038.1 GCA_028292185.1 Ramlibacter sp.
TTCCTCGAAGATGCCCAAGGCGGTGCGCGAGCGCCTGGGCAAGGAGCTGGCCCTGATCGTCGCGCTGCCCGATGTGCGGGAAGTACTGCTGAATGCCGGCGCGGAGCCGGTGTCGAACACGCCCGACGAGATGGACACGATGCTGCGCACCTACATCAGCAGCACGCGTGCCATGGCGAAGGACATGCACATCAGCATCGATTGAGAGGGCGGCGACCCACTGGGTGAAGCGCCGCGCTAGAATCCGGCGCAGGGGACAAGAGCAGACTCCCCGCGCGCCAAGAGGCTCCCGCCTCCAAGTTCTGCTCCTCATGATGGCCTTGCCCATCGAGGAGCCGACCATGTCCAAGCCTTCCGTTGCATTGCTCTATCCAGGCGATCGCGCTATGCGCGACCGCTCCGATCCGGCTGAGAGCCGCTTTGCCGCTTTGTTCGAGGCATTCGCAAGCGCTGGCGTCACAGCGGCCGCGGCCGTGTACAACGACGATTTCTCCGACGAGGTGGAGACGCAATTGCGCGACTGCGGCGTCGTGCTCGCCTGGTGCAATCCCATCGAGAGCGGCCGGCGGCGAGACCACCTTGACGCGATGCTGCGCCGCGTTGCCGACTCCGGCGTGGTCGTCAGCGCGCATCCGCAGACCATCCTGAAGCTGGGGACCAAAGACGTCCTGGTCGACACGCGCGACCTTCCGTTCGGCAGCGACGTGCGCAGAATCGATAGCCTCCAGCAACTCGCGCAGGAATTGCCGGAACGCCTGCGCCGGGGCGCGCGGGTGCTCAAGCAGTACCGGGGCCACAGCGGCATCGGCGTCTGGCGCGTGGCGCAGGCCGACGGCGTGCGGGAACCTGCGCGCCTGCGCGTCCGCCACGCGCAACGAGGCAGCGACGAGGCGTTGATGGACCTGCCCTCGCTGTTGGCGAAACTGGCGCCCTATTTCGAGCCGGCGAATGGCGGACACATGATCGACCAGGCCTGGCAGCCGCGCCTGGTCGAAGGCATGGTTCGCGCCTATCTGGTGGAAGACCGGGTCGAGGGTTTCGGGCAGCAGTCGGTCAATGCGCTATACCCCGGCAAGCCTGGTGAGCCGGCGCCGCAGCCCGGTTCGAGGATCTATCACGCCGCGGACCTGCCGCAATTCCAGTACCTGAAAGAACGCCTGGAGACCGAGTGGGTCGAACTGCTGCGCGCCCGGGTCGGACTCTCGCGCGAGCAGCTCCCTTTGCTGTGGGATCGCGACTTCATGCTCGGCGAAGCTCTCGCCGGCGGCGCGGAGCGCTACGTGCTGTGCGATCAACGTCAGCAGCGTGTCGCCGTTTCCGCCGTCCGCCATCGCGCCGCTGGTGTCGGCCGTGCAACGCCGTCTCGAGCGAATCTGATCCCGTCCTTGCGGCCGTTCACTCCTGCTGGATGCCCGCGGTCTTCACCACCCGCGTCCACTTGGCGATCTCGGCGCGGGTGAAGGCGGCGAATTCATCCGCGCTGCTGCCCACCGGGTCGGCGCCTTCATTGGCCATCGCGGCCTGCATCTCCGTCGACTGCACTGCGCGCACGATCTCGGCCTGCAGCTTGTTCACCACGGCCGCCGGCGTTCCCGCCGGCGCGAGCACGCCGTACCACTGCACCGACTCGTAGCCCGGCAGGCCCGCTTCAGCGATGGTGGGCACATCGGGCAGCGCCGCCGCGCGACGCGGGCCGGTGACGCCCAGTGCGCGCAGCGTGCCGCCCTTGATGTGCGGCATGACCGTGAGGATGTTGGGCATGGAGAGCTGCACCTGGCCGGACAGCACGTCCACCGTGGCCGGGCCGCTGCCCTTGTAAGGCACGTGCGTCATGGTGATACCGGCCATCGATCGGAACAGCTCCATCGACAGATGGGGCGATGTGCCGTTTCCGGCCGAGCTGTAGTTGAGCGCGCCGGGGTGGCTTTGTGCGTAGGCGATCAGCTCGCGCGCGGTCTTCACCGGCAGCGCGGGATTGACGACCAGCACGTTCGACACGGTGGATACCAGCGACACCGGCCTGAAATCGCGCACCGTGTCGTACGAGGTCTTCTTCGACAGCACCTGGTTCAGCACGATCGCCGAAGCCGCCATCAGCAGCGTGTAGCCATCGGGCGCCGCGTGCGAGACCACGTCGATGCCCAGGGCCTGGCCCGCGCCCGCGCGGTTCTCGACGATGAAGGGCTGGCCCAGGCTTTCGCCCAGCTTCTTGGCCAGCAGGCGCGCCAGGATGTCGGTGCCGCCGCCCGGGGACGACGGCACGATGATGCGCACCGGCCGGGTCGGGTAGGAAGTGGCAGCCGCCGGCTGCTGGCCGAAGGCGGCGCCAGCGCGCAGCAGCGCGAGCGGGGCGAGCGCAGCGGCCGCCACGGCCCGCACGATGCGCCGGCGGGCAAGAAGGACGGCGAAGGTAGCGCGCATTTCTCGTGTCTCCTTATTGCGGGCGGCCCGCTGGCAGCGTCACTTCGGGCGCCGCGCCGGCGGTTGCAGCAGCGGCCGCAACGCGCGCACGTCCTTGACAGTCTCCAACTTCCAGACGGTGTCGATGAGGCGCTGCGCCTTGGCGCGGCCCAGCGTGGGCGCGAGCAGGCCGAAGGCCTTGGCGCCGACTTCTTCGCGCGCCATCGGATTCGTGGCGCTGCCTCGAACCGCTCGCGTATGGTGGCGCAGCACACGCCCGTCCCGCGTGGTGACTTCGACGATGGCTTGCGTGGTCTTGGCCTTGGACAACGCGGCGCTGCCGGAAAGTTCGATTCGCTGGCGCAGAGCGCCGACCGCAGGATCTTTCGCGCGCCGCGGATCGTGCGAGGCCTCGAAGCTGATGTCGCCTTCGATCAACATGACGGCGGCGAGGTACTGCAAGTTGATGTCGGCCATAGTGCGGCCGTTGACGGTGCGCGCGCCTTGCTCGTCCAGCGTGATGCGCACCTTCCCCACGTCGGCCGCCACGATGCCATGACGCGCCATCACATTGGCGAGCGCATCCAGCGGCGCCTGGATCGGGTAGCCCACCGGCCAGCGCTTGATGGCAGTCTGCAGGATGTCGAAGCGCGTGCCGAGCCCCGCGATGAATTCCTTCGGCTTCGCATACACCTCGAAGGCCTGGAAGAAGTTGCGGTCGCCGGAGAACACGTCTTCCACACCGGTGAAGCCGGCCGACACCATCGCCGCGGCGGTGACCCCGTTGCGCGCCGGCATGCCGCCGAAGTCGAAAGCCTTCTCGACGTGTTCGACGTCGCGCGCCCAGCACGACAGGCCCGAGGCCTGCTGCGCGGCATACGACATCAAGTGGCGCACCCCGCGCGCGTCGAGACCCGCAAGCGCTCCGGCCGCCGCGGCCGCACCGAAGGTGCCACCGAAGCTGTGCGTTGAGTGCCCCGCGCTGCGAAAGTGCTCGATGCCCAGCGCCTTGGACGTGCGCGCGCAAACGTCGTAGCCCAGCGTCACGGCACGCAGCAGGGCGGTGCCGCTGCTGCGCTCGCGCTCGCCTATCGCCAGCGCGGCAGGCACCACCGCGCAACCCGGATGCACGAGGGCGAGGTAATAAGCATCGTCGGTCTCATCGGCATGGCCGAGCATTCCGTTCGCCAGCGCCGCGTTGATGGCCGATGTGACGATGGAAGTGCCGGCCACGCCGGCCTCGGGTGTGCCGCCCTGCGCCGCGGCGAAGGCGATGGCGCGCCGGCCCGGCAGCAGCGGCGCACCGGACACCATCGCTGCGAGTGTGTCGAGCAGGTGGTGCTTGGCCCGCTCTTGCACTGGCGCGGGCAAGGCGCGCCGCGCGGCGCCCGCGATGTAGGTCGACAAGGTCTGCATCAGCGGCGAGATCGCCGGCGCCATTTGCTTGTTCTTCACCATGTTCCTGGATGTTTGCTCGGCATCAAGCGAGTTTGCGCGCGGCCGCATCCATGCGCCGGCACGCCTCGACCAGCGTGTCCAGCGACGTGGCAAACGACACGCGGATATAGGGAGACCGTCCGTAGCCGGCGCCCTCGGGCACGGCCACGCCCGACTCCAGCAGGTAGGCGGCCACATCCGCGTCGGTCACGAGCTCCTGCCCAGCGGGCGTGCGCTGCCCTACCCACGCCGCGCACGAAACGTAGATGTAGAACGCGCCATCCGGCGGCGCGCACGAGAAGCCCGGAATCGCCTGCAGCAGCGGCATCAGCGTGTCGCGCCGCGACTGGAACTGCGCGCAGCGCTGCGCGACGACGTCCTGCGGGCCGTTGAGCGCGGCGACCACCGCGGCCTGGCTGATCGATGAAGGATTGAGCGAGCACTGCGCCTGCATGCGCGCCATCGCGCGGATCAGCGTCGCAGGGCCGGCGCCGTAGCCCAGGCGCCATCCCGTCATCGCATAGGTCTTTGACGCACCGTTGACGACCAGCGTGCGATCCGCCAACTGCGGCGCAGCTTCCGCGAAGCTGGTGAAGCCCTGTCCATCGAACACGATGTGCTCGTACATGTCGTCGGTCAGCGTCCACACGTGCGGATGCCGTTCGAGCACGCTGGCGAGCGCGCGCAATTCCTCAGCCGAATACACCGCGCCGCTTGGATTGGACGGCGAGTTGAGCATCAGCCATTTGGTGCGCGGCGTGATCGCTGCATCGAGCTGGGCGGGCGTGAGCTTGAAGCCGTTCTGGGGCCCGGTAGGCACCCACACGGGAACGCCCTCGGCGAACTCGGTCATGATCGCGTACGCCACCCACGACGGCGCAGGGATCACGACTTCGTCGCCCGCGTCGAGTGTCGCCATCAGCGCGTTGTAGAGGATCTGCTTGCCGCCGGCGCCGGCCGAGATGTTCTCGGGTTTGAACGCGAGGCGGTTCTCGCGCTGGAACTTCGCGACGATCGCCTCCTTCAGCTGCGGCGTGCCATCCACCGGCGTGTAGCGGGTCTGGCCCGCCCGCATCGCGCGGTACGCCGCTTCGATCACGTGCTCGGGCGTTGCGAAATCCGGTTCGCCTTGCGACAGGCCGATGATGTCCACGCCGGCGGCACGCAACTCGCGGGTGCGCTGGGCGGACGCCGCGGAAGCCGAGATCCGGGCGCGGGCGACGCGAGCTGAAAGAAACATCTGGTCAGTTGGGCCAGAGCTGACGATCTGGCCCGCAAAGTTATTAGTTCACGACAATAGCAGCGTCGCGCACCACCTTCGCCCACTTCTGGCGCTCGCGGCCGATGTGCTCGCCGAAGGCTTCGGGCGTGCCGCCCACCGCGTCGGCGCCCTGCTCCGCGAGCTTGCGCCGCATGTCCGGGTCCGCCAGGATGGCGTTGATCTCGCGATTGAGCCGCGCGATCACTTCGGGCGGCGTTGCGGCCGGGGCGGCGATGCCGCTCCAGGACAGCGATTCGTAGCCGGGCACGCCCGATTCCGCGACCGTCTTGACGTCGGGCAGTGCCGAGGTGCGCTGCAAGCCCGTGACCGCGAGCGCCCTCACCTTGCCCCCCTTGATGTAGCCCACCGCCCCGGGCGTGTTCTCGAACATCATCGACACGCGGCCTGAAATCACATCGGGCATGGCCTGGCCGCTGCCCTTGTACGGAATGTGGAGCAGCTGGGTGCCCGTCATCAACCGGAACAACTCGGCGGAAATGTGCGTCGACGAGCCCGAGCCCGACGACGCGAAGGACAGCTTCCCCGGCGCCGCCTTCGCCGCCGCGATGATGTCGCCCGCGCTCTTGAAGGGCGAATCGGCCGGCACGATCAGCACGTTGGTGATCGATGCGATGTAGATCACCGGCTTCAGGTCTTTTTCCGCGTCGTAATTCAGGTTCTTGTACATGGCGTTGTTGATCGCCATGACACCGGTCGTCGCCATCAAGAGCGTGTAGCCGTCGGGCGGCGCTTTCGCGACCAGGTCGGCTCCGATGTTGCCGCCGGCGCCCGCGCGGTTGTCGATGACGACGGGCTGCCCCAACGCCGTCGCGAGCCGGTCGCCGACCAGGCGCGCGAAGATGTCGGTGGATCCGCCGGGGGCGAACGGAACCACGATGCGCACGCCGCGCGACGGCCACGAGGGTTGCGAGTGCGCGCCGGGAAGGGCGCCACCGAACAGCGCGATGGCTGCAAGCGCGGCGAGAAGTCTTGCACGCATCCTGATATCTCCTGGGTCGATTGCCTGGCGCGGGCGCGTTGGGCTGAGGTGGGCAGTATCACGCTGATCAGAGCGTTACGAGGCAGGGGGTTGCCCTGATCTGTCGGCGTGTACGATGCCGCGTTGGCCGGCAATTGCAGTTCGGGCGGAGGACGACATGATCACGCTTTATGGCTTCGGCAAAATCTTTCCAGAGGGAGTCGGCGAGACGAAGGACATGTGGGTGCAGTGGGCGCTGGAGGAGACCGGCCTGCCTTATCGAGTCCACGCCCTCGACCACTCCGCCGGCGAGCTCGACAGCGAGGCCTACAGCCGCATCAGCCCCTTCCGCCAGGTGCCGGTCATCGACGACGAGGGCTTCGTGGTGGCCGAGTCAGCCGCCATCGTGCTGTACCTCGCCGAGAAATCGGGCACGCTGATTCCGCACGACGTCCAGGGCCGCACCCGCGTAATGCAGTGGTGCGTCGGCGCGGTCGGCACCGTCGGAGCGACGCTGATGTGCCTGGACTTCATCGGCATGTTCGACAGCGAAAAGGCTGCCACCCAGCTCCAAGAGGAGGTGCCCAAGCTCGCCGGCCGCTGGCTCGGCCACCTGGAGCGGCGCCTCGAAGGCCGCGAGTGGATCGCCTGCGCGCAGTTCACGGTGGCCGACGTGATGATGGCCGGCGAGCTGCGCAGTATCCGCAAGACCGGCCTGATGGAGCCCTTCCCCAGGCTCAAGGCCTACTATGAGCGCTGCGTGAACCGACCGGCATGGCAGCGCACCCTCACGCTGTATGCCGAGCGACTGGGCGTGAGCGTCCACGACATCCGCTAGTGGGCTCCCGCAGAAAACGCTCGACCACGACAACCCACTGGGACACAGCATGCAAAGACGCAACTTCCTCGTTGCGGGGTTCGCGGCGGCCGCCGCGGGCGCCGCTTCAGCGCAGGACGCGCGCAAGTATCCGGCACGGGCCATTCGCCTGGTCGTGCCCTTCCCGCCCGGCGGCGGCACGGACACCACCTCACGCATGATCGCGGAGAAGCTCGGCACGCTGCTTGGCTGGACAGTCGTCATCGACAACAAGCCCGGCGCCGGCGGCAACATCGGCCTGGACGCGGTGGCGAAGGCGGCGCCGGACGGCTACACCATCGGCATGGGTCAGGCCGCCAACCTGGCCATCAATCCTTCGCTCTATCCGAAGATGCCGTTCGATCCGCTGAAGGACCTCACGCCCATCGTGTCGATCGCCGAGCAGCCGGTGGTGCTGGTCGTGCGGCAGGACTCGCCCTTGCGCACGCTGGCCGATTTCGTGCAGGCCGCGAAGGCGCGGCCCGGCACCGTGGGCGTGGCGCAGGCCGGCAACGGCACCGTGGGCCACCTCGCGGGCGAGCTGCTCAAGCGGCGCGCCGGCATCCAGATCCTGCAAGTGCCGTACAAGGGCGCGGGCCCGGCGATGACCGACCTTCTCGGCGGCCAGGTCGAAACCTACTTCGGCAACACCGTATCCGTCATGAGCCAGCTGAGCGCCGGAAAAATCCGCGCGCTGGCCATCAGCTCGGCGCGGCGCATCACCGCCCTCCCCAGCGTGCCCACCGTGGCTGAACAAGGCTACGCCGGCTTCGACGCCACCACCTGGCTCGGCCTGGTCGGACCGGCGGGCATGCCGGCCGAGGCGGTGGCGCGCATCAACGCGGAGACGGTGACTATCCTCGCGCGCGCCGACGTGAAGGAAAAGCTGGTGCAGGAAGGCAGCGAGCCCACTCCGGGAACCGCGCAGCAGTTTGCCGCGCAGATCCGCGCCGAGCACGCCAAGTGGGGTACGCTGATCCGTGAGGCCAACATCCGCATCGAATGAATTTCACTCAACACCCATGAAAATCTGCATGAAGACATCGACACTGCGCGCGGCACTGGCATTCGCCTGCGCGCTTCCTCTCGCCAGTTGGGCCCAGGCGCCGGCGTGGCCAGCCAGACCCATCACGCTGGTGGTGGGCAGCGCGCCCGGCGGCTCCAACGACGTTTTCGCGCGCGCGGTCGGCAAAAAATTGTCCGAGGTGCTGGGCCAGCCCGTCGTGGTGGACAACAAGCCGGCCGGCGGCGGCGTGATTGCCAACGGCTTCGTCGCCAAGGCGCCGCCCGATGGCTACAGCCTGGTCGTGCTGTCGTCCACCTTCACCACGGGCGCGGCGATCCGCAACAACCTGCAGTACGACGCGATCAAGAGCTTCAAGCCGGTCGCGATGCTGGGCAAGGGCCCGCTGCTGGTGACCGTGCCCAGCGACTCGCCGTACAAGACCATCGGCGATCTGGTTGCCGCGGCGAAGGCCAATCCCGGCAAGCTGAACTACGGCACTTCGGGGGCGGGCAGCATCAACCACTTCGCCACCGAACTGTTCGCCTCCGGCGCCGGCATCAAGATGACGCACGTGCCGTACAAAGGCATGGGACCGGCCACCACCGACTTGCTGGCAGGTCAGATCCAGGTGCTGGTGGCGAGCGCGCCGTCGATCCTCGCGCAAGTCAAGGGCGGACGCGCACGCGCGCTGGCCGTGACCTCCGCGGTCCGCTCGCCAGTGGCGCCCGATCTGCCGTCGCTGGAGCAATCGGGCTACAAGGGCAGCGCCAGCGAGCTCTGGTGGGGCGTGCTCGCCCCGGCGGGCACGCCGCAGCCGGTAGTGGATCGCCTCAACACCGAGATCAACAAGATCATCCTGTCCCCGGACATGAAGGAGTTCTTCCTCAAGGAAGGCGCCGAGCCCGCCGCGATGAAGCCGGCGGAGTTCGAGGCCTTCATCGCCGCCGAGATCGAGCGCTGGAAGCAGGTGGCCAAAGCCGCCGACATCAAGCCGGAATGAGCATGATGCGCGCCGTGGTCACGCTATCCTGCAGGCGATGAGAAGCAAGCTGTTCGTCCCCGGCTCGCGGCCGGAACTGTTCGCCAAAGCGCTGGCGGGCCCCGCCGACGCAATCTCGATCGACCTCGAAGACGCGGTGGTCGAGGCACGCAAGGCCGAAGCGCGCGGCCTCGTGAACGGCTGGCTGCGTGGCGGCGTCAGCGCCGGCGGCAAGCTGGTGATCGTGCGCGTCAATGCAATGAACACGCCGCACTTCGAGGCCGACCTCGCGGCCGTGGTGCAGCCGGGCCTCGACGTGGTGAACCTGCCCAAGCCGCAATCGGCCGAGGACGTGCGCGCGGCCGTCGAGGCCATCGCGCGCGCCGAGCGAGCCAATGGCGTGACGCGGCCCGTGCAACTGCTGCTGAACATCGAGACACCGCGCGCCTTGCGCGACGCCGCCGCGATCGCTGCTGCGGACCCGCGCGTGATGGGGCTGCAGGTGGGACTGGGCGACCTGTTCGAACCGCTGGGCATTGATCGGCGCGAAACCGCGGCCGTGCAGCAGGTGCTGCTGGCCGTGCGGCTCGCCGCGGGTGAAGCCGGCGTGGATGCCTACGACGGCGCCTTTGCCGACGTGCGCGACACCGAGGGCTACATCGCCGAAGCGCGGCTGGCCCGTCGCCTCGGCTTCGCCGGCAAGAGCTGCATCCACCCGAGCCAGGTGGCGCTGGCGAACGATGTGTTCCGGCCGAGCGATGAAGAGATCGCGCACGCGCTGCGCGTCACGCAAGCAGCGCAGGCCGCGGACGCGAATGGCGTCGGCGCCTTTGTCGTGGACGGCCGCATGATCGACCGCCCCTTCCTGCTGCGCGCGCGCAGCATCGTCGCGACGGCACGCCGCCTCGGCCTGCTGCCAGCGACCTGATCCAGCGAGTCCCCATGACAGCCAATTCCGGAGCGCTCGCCGGCGTGCGCGTCCTCGATCTCAGCGCCTACATCGCGGGCCCGTACGGCTGCGCGCTGCTGGCCGACCTGGGCGCCGAGGTGATCAAGATCGAGCCGCCGGCAGGCGACAACCTGCGCAAGTACCCCTCGACGCTGGAAGCGGAAAGCCGCGCCTTCCTGGGCGTCAACCGCAGCAAGCGCGGGGTGGTGCTGGACCTGAAGCAGCCCGAAGACCTGCAGCGTCTGCTCGCGCTCGCACGCAGCGCCGACGTCCTGGTGCACAACTTCCGCCCTGGTGTGCCGGAGCGGCTGGGCATCGGCCATGAGCAGCTGCGCGCGATCAATCCGCGGCTAATCTATTGCGCGGTCAGCGGCTACGGTGAGACGGGCCCGCTGAAGGACAAGGCCGGCTACGACCAGGTGCTGCAGACCATGACCGGCATGGCGGCGATGCAAGGCCCCTCGGGCGGGCCGCCGCAAGTGCTGTACGGCTCGGTGGTGGACTACTACGCTGCGTCGCTGGTGGCCGGCAGCGTGTCGGCGGCGCTGTACGAGCGCGAGAAGAGCGGCGAAGGACAGTACGTGGGCGTGTCGCTGTTGCGCAGCGCGCTCGCGATGCAGTCGGCGCGCCTGGTGTGGGCTGACGGCGAGCCACGCGAGGTGGGCCGCGACATGCGCTCGGGCGGCATCACCGGCATCCATCCCACGCGCGAGGGCTGGCTCTACATCTCCGCGAACACGGCGCACTTCTGGCATGCGCTGTGCGAGAAGACCGCTCTCGCGGAGCTGCTGGTGGAGCGCTACGACAGCGTGCGCAAGCGCGCGCAGCACGCGCACGAAATCCTGCCCCGCCTGCATGCGGCGCTGGCCGCGCGCACGGCGCTGGAATGGGAAGCGCTGTTCGGCGACGAGGTGCCGTGCGCCGCGTCACGCGACGTCGAGGACATGTTCGACTTCCCGCAGGCCCAGGCTGAGGGCCTGCTGACGAGCTTCGAGCACCCGGCGGTGGGAAGGTACCGCGGATTCGCCGGCGCCTGGAAGTTCGATCGCACGCCCGGACCCGACGCGTTTGCCGCGCCGGCGCTCGACGAACACGGCGGGCAAATCAGGGCCGAGGCGGACCGGCTGCGCGGGACTGACGCTACGCCGATCACTCCGCCTTGATATTCGCCTGCCTGATGATGCGCGCGTTGTTCTCGGATTCCTGAGCGATCTGGTTCGCGAAAGCGGCGGCCGTGCCTCCCGTCGGCACGTTGTCCGCCGCGATGAGTTTCGCGCGCACGTCGGGCATGGCGAGCACCTTGTTGAACTGCGCATTGAACCGCTCGATGATCGCCGCCGGCGTGCCCGCCGGAGCGAAGATGCCGAAGGTGGAGGTCATGTTCGCCGCCGCAAAGCCGAGCTCCGCCAGCGTGGGGACTTGCGGCAGGGAGTCCATGCGCGCGGGCGCGCCCACCGCGAGCGCGCGCAGCTTGCCCGCCTTCACTTGTTGCACGATCGCAGGGCCGCTGTTGATTGAAAGAATCTCGAACTGGCCGCCCATCGCGTCGGTGATCATCTGGCCGCCGCCCCTATACGGAACGTGCGTGATGTCGACGCGGGCCGTTGACTTGAGCTGCTCGAGCATGATGTGGCCCAGGGACGCCGGCCCCGACGTGGACCAGCGGACCGCTCCCGGCTTGCTCCGCGCCGCGTCCATCAGCGATTTGAAATCCTTCGCGTCCGTGGCCGGCGTGGCCAGCAGCAGCACCGGCGAGTACATCACGCTCACCACCGGCACTAGGTCCTTCTTCGGATCGAACGGCAGCTTCCCCAGATGCGGACTCAGCGCCAGCGGGCTCACCGCCGAGAACCCCACGGTATAGCCGTCCGGTGCCGACTTGGCGATGGCGTCCACGCCGATGGCACCGCTCGCGCCGGCCTTGTTGTCGATAACCACGGGCACACCCAGGCCCGGCGAGAGCTTGTCGGCAATCGTGCGCGCGACACTGTCGCTCACGCCGCCGGGCGGATAAGCGACGACGAGTTTGATCGGCTTCGTCGGCCAGGCTTGCGCGGCTGCCGAAAGAGTTGCGCCTGCGAGCAGGCAGCCGGTGAGAAATCGTTTGATCATCGCCCGCCTTCAGCCGCCCCGAAGGGAGCTGCTGCCGCAGAAATATAAACTGGATTGCGCTCCAGCTTGCCGTTGACCACGATCCA
>JAQGMT010000049.1 GCA_028292185.1 Ramlibacter sp.
TGCACCTGTTCGAGGCGCGACGGAATGTCGGTCACGAACACCTGATTGGTGCGGGGCTCGGCGATGACGCTGCCTCGGATGCTGAGCATGCGCGCCGCGCCTGTGCCTTGGGTGAGTTGCGCCGCTATGTCCACGGCCTTGGTGTAATTGAGCTGGAAGGATTGGGTGCGAACCGGTTCCAGGCTCTGGATGGCCACCTTGGATTCGAGGTCCAGCTTTTCCTTGGAGGCAATCTCGTCTTTGGGTGCCACCCAGATCACATTACCAGTCTTGCGCATGCCAAGGCCCTTGGCCTGCAGCACGATGTCCAGCGCCTGGTCCCACGGAACGTCTTTCAGGCGCAGCGTGACCGCGCCGGTGACGGAATCCGAAGTGACGATGTTGAAGTTGGTGAAGTCGGCGATCACCTGCAGCAGCGACCGGACTTCGATGTTCTGGAAGTTCAGCGAGAGTTTCTCGCCGCCGAACGCAGTGCCCTGGGTCAGCTTCGATGGGTCCACCTTGACTTGCCGGACCTCCACGACGAACTGATTGTCGCTCTGGTACGCACTGTGCTCCCAGGCGCCCTTGGGCTCGATCAGCATCCGCACCCTGTCGCCCACCTGCACCGTCGTGACCGACTGCACCGGCGTGCCGAAATCCGAAACGTCCAGGCGGCGGCGCAATCCCTCGGGCAGGGTCGACTTGAGGAATTCGACCACCAGGTTCTGGCCCTGCTGCCGGATATCGACGCCCACCTGGTTGTTGGGCAGCGCCACGATGATGCGGCCGGAACTGTCGGTGCCGCGGCGGAAATCCAGGTCCTTGATCGGTTGCGTCTCGACGTTGCGGCTTTCGGCGAAGACCGGTTGCGTTGCTGCGGGTCCGGCCGCCACCGCCCTGTCGAACACGATAAGAAGGGATTTGCCCTGCAATTGGGCATGGTAGGCGGCGGGGCTCTTCAGGTTCAACACCAGCCGGGCGCGCTCGCCGGACTGCACCACGTTGACGGAGCGAACATTCCCCTGATTGATTTCCTGCGCGGCGCGGCCCATTCCGTTGGTCGCGCCCGGGATGTCGAGCACCACCCGCGCCGGCGCCTGGATGGCGAACCCGGCAGGCACCGCCGTCAAGGGCTGCGAAAATTCGATGCGGACGACTTCCACGCCGCCCTGGACGGAACTGGTCACGGACTCCACCGCCGTTTGCGCTGTGGCGCAAAAAGACCAGGCGGCCACGATAACGCCGGCCGCCAATCCCCACCCCCGGCGCCAGGTGATCAGGTTGTTTTTCATTTCGACCTCTCTTGCAATTGCAATGTGGCTGTGCGCTCGATCCATTCGCCCGCCGCGTCCTGCACGATTTCCCGCAGGACCAGCTCGGTTTCTCCCACCTTCAATATCCTTCCGTAGTTCTGCCCCAGGTGGTTGCCCGGACGCACCTGGTAGATCAGGTTGTCCACCTTCAGCAAAGCGACCGGCAGGCCCTCTTTGATGAGGCTGCCCACCATGTTCATGCTGTCCAGCGGATAACTCTCGAGCGGCTCCTTGCGGCGCGCAAGCTCCGGCGCGACCAACCCGGCGTTCGACGTGGACTGCGCGGACTCGCGCTTGAGCGCCTGGGTCAGCTTCAGGTTGCTGAACGGATCGGTGGCGGCTTCCTGCGTGTAGGGCTGGGGCGTGAATTTCTTCGGTTCTGGAATCGGCTGGACATGCGGCTTGGTCAAGGTGCGCTGCTGCGCCATCCAGGCCTGCAGGTCCTCCTCGCCCGACGAACTGCACGCCAGCAGGAGCACTGCACTGCAGGCCACCGCGATCACGGTTTTGCTGCTCATTTCTTCGCCCCCGGCGCGGCCTTGCGCTGCGCAGCGACCTCGTCACCATCGAGATAACGGAAAGTCTTGGCCGTGGCGTCCATGGTAAGCACGTCGCGGGTCCCGGGCGCCACGCGCATGTTGTTGAGCGTGACGATGCGCGACAGGTTGGCGATGTCCGAAGCGAACGAGCCAAGGTCGTGGAATCGGCCCGTGACCCTTATCGTGATGGGCAGCTCCGCGTAGTAGTCCTTGACCAGCACGTTGCCTGGGCGGAACAGGTCGAAGCTCAGGCTGCGGCCCAAACCGGCTTGGTTGATGTCCGAAAGGAGTGCATCCATCTCCGCCTTGCTTGGCAGCTGCTTTTCAAGCTGCGTCACGTACTGCTGCACCTGCTCGCGTTGTTTGCGCAGCGCCTCGAGATTGACGGCCTGGGCAAGCTTCTTCTTGTACTCGTCGCGCAGCACCATCTCTTTCTTCTGCTCCGCTTCGAGCTCCGCGTCGGAGCCGTTGAGCCACGTGAACCACAGTGCGGCGACGATGCCGCCCATCACGAACAAATAGAGCAGCGCCTGCGGGACGAGCGGCCACGACGAAGGATCGTTGGTGTTCAGCCCGCGAAACTGCGATGTCACGCGCTGCTGGATAGCCGCGAAGTCCAACTTGGGTTTGTCGTTAGTGGTGGCCATGGCTCAGGTCTTGGCTGGCGCGGACGGGATCGCGGCCGCTGTGGGCGCCGACGCCGCGGCGGAGGCGGGGGCGGAAGCGCCACTGGCAGCGGCAGCCGCCTTTTGCACTTCACTGGCGCGCAGCAGCTTCACCCGCATGGTGAAGTTCGCGACGCGGCGTTGGTCGCGCGGAGTCAGCGCAACCGACCCGGCCGTGATTTCGACCAGTTCGGGTTTGCTGAGCCAGGGGCTCTTGTAGGCCAGGTTGCGCAGCAATTCCGAAACGCGCTCGTTCGATTGTGCGGTTCCCGTCACCAGCACGATCTGGTTCTCCTGCTTGACGCTGGTGACGTACACGCCATCAGGCAGCTGAATCACCAACTCGTTGAGCAGGTGCACCGGCATGTTGCGGTCGGCCTGCAGGTCTTCCACGGCCTGCTGGCGGGCCCGCAGCGCCGCGATTTCGGCCTGCAGGTTGGCGATGTCCTTGATCTGCGCGTCCAGTCGCTTGTTTTCGGTTCCCAGCACCAGGTTCTTGTTCTGCTGGTTGGAAATCTGCGCCGCGTACCAGAGGTAGACGGCGCCGGCGATGACCCCGCCCGCGAGTGCGGAACCGGCCAAAGCCGCATAGAACGCCTCGCGCTTGCGCTTGCGCGCAGCCTCGCGATGGGGAAGCAGGTTGATCAGGATCACTGGATGAACCTCCGCATCGCCAAGCCGCACGACGTGAGGTATGAAGGCGCCTCCCGGCGCATCTTCTTTTCTCGTATGCCGTCGCCCACCTGCATGCCCTCGAATGGATTGGCCAGGTTGCAGGGAAAGGACGTCTGCATGGTCACCGCGTCCGTCAACCCGGGCAGCGCCGCCGATCCTCCCGCCAGCATCACGTAGTCGACCCGGTTGTGGGGCGTGCTGGTGAAGAAGAATTGCAGTGCCCGGGCGATTTCTTGCGCCATGCTTTCCACAAATGGCTTGAGCACGCCGGACTCATAGTCTTCGGGCAAGTCGCCGTTGCGCTTCTTGGTCTCGCCCTCTTCCGGGGAAAATCCGTACTGGCGCACGATCAATTGGGTGAGTTGCGCGCCGCCGAAGGCCTGGTCGCGGTCGTACAGCACCTCTTCGCCCTTGATGACCTGCATGCTGGTGGTGAACGCCCCCACCTCGAACAGCGCCACCATGGTTTCCTCGCCCTCGGTGGGCAGCGCCTGAATCAGCCGGGCGGCGGCAAGCCGGGACGCATAGGACTCGACGTCCATGATCATCGGCTTGAGACCCGCAGCTTCGGCCAAGCCCTGCCGGTCCTGCACCTTTTCCTTGCGCGATGCGGCGATCAGCACCTCGACGTCACCCACCGATGTGGTGCTCGGACCGATAACACAGAAGTCCAGGCTCACTTCATCGAGCGAGAACGGGATGTACTGATTGGCCTCGGCCTCCACCTGCACTTCCAGCTCCGATTCGGACAGGCCGCCCGGGAGCATGATCTTCTTGGTAATGACGGCGGAGGGGGGCAGCGCCATCGCGACATTGCGGGTGCGGGTGCCACTTTTCTTGATGACGCGCCTCATGGCTTCGGCGACTTCATCGAACTTTTCGATGTTGCCGTCGGTGACCCAGCCGCGCTCCAGGGGTTCGATGGCACAGCGCTCGAGCACCAGGATGCCTTCCTTGGTACGACCCAGCTCAACCAGCTTGACGCTGGATGAGCTGATATCCATGCCCAGCAGAGGCGCGGGCTGCCGCGTGAACAACGATCCCAAAGAAGCCAATTCCGGTCTCCTGAAACACCGCATTTCGAGGCGTAACAAACTTAAGATTTCACTTCAATGCTAGCAGTAACATCCTTGTCACACAAAGGATTTTTCCGTTTTAGGTAGAGCAAGCGTTGGTAAAAGCCGACGCCAGGAACCTGCCATACTGGTGAGCTCGTCGTGCGGCTGCCGGGTACGGCGGAAGCTATTGATCAGCTTCCTCCTGATCGCCACGCAGGCGCCGTTTTTATCCCTGGTCGCCACGCAGGCTCCGTTTTTATAATTGCGGCTGGGACGCCCCCTGGACCTCTATGCCTTCTGAATCCTCTTCCGGCGAGGCGCCGGAATTATCCCCGCGCTCGCGCGGCCCCCAGCCGCGCGGCTGGAAACAGCACCTGCTGCGGGCGGTGTTGTGGTGCTTCGGGCTGGGCGCGGCGGGACTGGCGTGCATCGTCATCGTTGTGGGCGTCGCGCTGGCGGTGGCCTACCCGAACCTGCCCGACATTTCGGACCTGCTGGATTACCGGCCCAAGCTGCCGCTGCGCATCTATTCGGCCGACAACGTGCTGATCGGCGAGTTCGGCGAGGAGCGGCGCAACCTCACGCCCATCGACCAGATCCCCAAGGTCATGAAGGATGCGGTGCTGGCCATCGAGGACTCACGCTTCTATTCGCACGGCGGCGTTGACTATCGCGGCCTGTTGCGGGCCGGGCTGGCGAACCTGGGCAAGGTGAAAAGCCAGGGCGCGTCCACCATCACGATGCAGGTCGCACGCAACGTATACCTGTCCTCGGAGAAAACCTTTACCCGAAAGCTGTACGAGGTTCTGCTCACGTTCAAGCTGGAGCATCTGCTGTCCAAGGACCAGATCCTCGAGATCTACATGAACCAGATCTTTCTGGGCAACCGGGCATACGGTTTCGCGGCGGCCGCGGACGCCTACTTCGGCAAGCCGATGCGCGACCTCACCATTGCCGAGGCGGCGATGCTGGCGGGCTTGCCCAAGGCGCCCTCGGCCTACAACCCCATCAGCAACCCGACGCGCGCGCGCACGCGCCAGCTCTACATCATCGAGCGCATGCAGGAGAACGGGTTCATTACGGCGCAGGAAGCCGAGACGGCCAAGAAGCAGGAATTGAAAATCCGCAGCGCCAACGACCGGACCGGCGTGCATGCCGAATACATCGCGGAGACGGTGCGGCAATTGGTGTATGCGCAGTACGGCGATGACGCCTATACCCGGGGCTTGAACGTCTTCACGACGATCAGCGCCACGCAACAGGACACCGCCTACAAATCCTTGCGCAAGGGCATCATGGATTACGAACGGCGCCAGATTTACCGCGGCCCCGAGGAGTTCGTGGACCTGCCGCCCGGCGAGAAAGACGCCGAGGACGCGATCGACGATGCGTTGGCCGACCATCCCGACAACGGCGATGTGATGTCCGCGGTGGTGCTGGAAGCCGGACCCAAGAAGATCCTGGCGATGCGCCTGAACAGCGAACGGGTGGAGATCATTGGCGAAGGCCTGAGGCCGGCGCAATCCGGACTCTCCGACAAGGCGCCGCCCAAGATCAAGATCCGCCGAGGCGCAGTCATCCGCGTGGCCAAGACGCCGAAGAACACCTGGGAGATCACCCAGTTGCCCGAAGTGGAAGGCGCGTTCGTGGCGATCGACCCGCGCGACGGCGCCATTCACGCCCTGGTCGGTGGCTTCGACTTCAACAAGAACAAGTTCAACCACGTGACCCAGGCGTGGCGCCAGCCCGGGTCTGGATTCAAGCCCTTCATCTATTCGGCCGCGCTCGAAAAAGGCTTCACCCCTTCGACGATCGTCAACGATGCGCCACTGTTCTTCGATGCGGGCGTGACCGGTGGACAGCCCTGGGCGCCGAAGAACTACGACGGCAAGTTCGAAGGACCGATGCCGCTGCACACCGCCCTGGCCAAGTCGAAGAACATGGTGTCGATCCGGATCCTGCAAGCCGTCGGGACCCAGAACGCGCAGGACTGGATCACGCGCTTCGGCTTCGACGCCGAAAAGCATCCGGCCTACCTGACGATGGCGCTGGGCGCCGGTTCGGTCACCCCGATGCAGATGGCCACCGGCTACGCCGTGTTCGCCAACGGCGGCTATCGCGTGAACCCTTGGCTGATCACGAAGATCACCGACCAGAGAGGCAAGGCGCTGGTGGAAAGCCAGCCGCCGCTGCCCAACGAGTCCGTGCGCGCCATCGATGCGCGCAACGCCTTCATCATGGAGCGGCTGCTGCAGGAGGTGGCGCGGGTCGGTACCGCCGCCAAGGCACAGCGCGATCTCAAGCGCAGCGACTTGTACGGCAAGACCGGCACCACCAATGACCAGCTCGATACCTGGTTCAACGGCTTCCAGCCGACGCTGGTCGCGATCGTCTGGATGGGCTATGACAATCCCCGCTCGCTGGGCGACAGGGAAACGGGCAGCAGCTTGAGCCTGCCGGTCTGGATCAACTTCATGGAGAGCGCGCTCAAAGGCGTGCCGGTGATGGAGCCCTCGGCGCCCGAAGGCGTGGTGAATGTCGGCGGAGAGTGGTACTACGAAGAATATGCGCGCGGCGGCGGCGTCAGCAACCTCGGCGGAACGTCGGTAGACAATGGCGTGGACGCTGGCGGTACGCCATCGCCCAATCGCCAGCCTGACGACAAGAGCCTGATGAATTCCGACGGAATGCCATACCGGCCGCCCACCCCGCCCTCGGACGACCGCAGAAGCATCCTGGACCTGTTCAGGAACTGACGCGCCGCACAGCGCGGCCCATCACGAGAATGTCAACGGCTGGCCCGCCTGCTCGCCCGCATACCGGGAGAGATTGGCGAAGAACTCGCCGTTGCCCTTGGTGTCCCGCCACTGCGAGCCATCGAATTTGTAGTGGAAGCCCCCGGCCTTGGCGGCCATCCAGATTTCGTGCAGCGGCTTTTGCAGGTTCACGATGATCTGGGTGCGGTTCGGAAAGGTCAGCGTGACCATGCCTCCCACCCGCTGGTTGTCGATGTCGGCCTCGCTTTGATCGTTGATCCTGTCGCAGCAGGCTTCGATGCGCGCCAGAACCGCTTCGGCTCGATCCATGAATTCCGGGTCAGTCATTACAATTTCGCCATGTTGCGTGTCTTCCAAATTCTAGTCAGCGCACTGTGCGTGCGCCTTGTCCTTGCCTTGTGCGGGGTCGCGGCCCTGGCCGCCTGCGGCCAGAAGGGCCAGCTCGTCCTGCCAACGGGTGAAGCTGCGGCCGGCCGGGCCACTTTGCCACAGACCATGAACCCCGCGCGCGCTGCTTCGGCGCCCGTCCCTTCTGGCACGGCAACGCCGGTGCCGCGTCAATGACGAACGCCCAGTTACCCGGCCATCCGCATTTCGCCTACCGTGGCGATGAACTGCATTGCGAAGAGGTCGGGCTTGGCGATCTGGCGCGCCAACATGGCACACCCCTCTTCGTGTACTCCAGAGCATCCATGCTCGCAGCCCTGGCCGCCTACCAACGCGGCTTTGCCGGACGGCGGGCACAGATCTGCTATGCAATGAAGGCCAACTCTTCGCTGGCCGTGCTGCAGGTCTTTGCGCAGGCGGGCTGCGGCTTCGACATCGTTTCGGGCGGCGAACTGGAGCGCGCGCTGGCCGCGGGCGCGAAAGGCACCGACATCATCTTCTCCGGGGTGGGCAAGACCCGCGCCGAAATCCGCCGCGCGCTCGAGGTGGGCATCGGCTGCTTCAACGTCGAGAGCGAAGCCGAGCTGGAAGTCTTGAGCGAAGTGGCCGTCGCCGTCGGCAAAACCGCCCACGTCAGCATTCGCGTCAACCCGGACGTCGATCCCAAAACCCACCCGTACATCTCGACAGGCCTGAAGGGCAACAAGTTCGGCGTGCCGCACGAGCGAGCGCTCCACGCCTACCAGCGCGCGGCCGCACTGCCGGGGCTGAAAGTCATCGGCATCGATTGCCACATCGGCTCGCAGATCACCGACGAAGCGCCTTACCTCGACGCGATGGAGCGCGTGCTGGACCTGGTGACCGCCGTCGAGGCCACGGGCATCCCGGTGCACCACATCGATTTCGGCGGGGGTTTGGGCATCGATTACGACGGCACCGTGCCGCCGGCAGCCGACGGGCTTTGGCGCAAGTTGCTCGCCAGGCTCGACGCACGCGGCTTCGGCGACAGGCTGCTGATGATCGAGCCCGGCCGCTCGCTGGTGGGCAACGCCGGTGTCTGCATCAGCGAGGTGCTTTACCTCAAGCCGGGCGAGCACAAGAACTTCTGCGTGATCGATGCCGCGATGAACGACCTGCCTCGCCCTGCCATGTACCAGGCCTACCATGCCATCGCAGCGCTCAAGCGCGGCGCATCGCACGCTTCAGCGACGTACGACGTCGTGGGGCCGGTGTGCGAAAGCGGCGACTGGATAGGGCGCGACCGCGCGCTGGGGGTGCAGGCGGGGGACCTGCTCGCGGTCATGTCCGCGGGCGCCTATTGCATGAGCATGGCCAGCAACTACAACACCCGTGGCCGGGCGGCTGAAGTGCTGGTCGATGGCTCGCAAGTGCATCTGATTCGCGAGCGCGAGACCACGGCCGATCAGATGCGGCTGGAGCGCTTGCTCTAGTCCGGCGCCGGCCGACCCGGCTGGTGGGTCGCGCCTGGTTGAGCGCGCCCGATCAGCGCAGCCCGGCGATGTAGTCGGCGACCGCGTGGATTTCGCGGTCATTCAACTTGGCGGCGACCTGCATCATCTGCGTGCTGTTCTTGCGCCCGCCATCACGGAACGCCTTGAGCTGCGCCTCTGCGTAGTCGGCCTGCTGGCCAGACAGGCGCGGGTACTGCGACGGCACACCCGCACCGTTCGGGCCGTGGCAGCCGGCGCAGGCAGCGATCTGCCGGTCGGCGATGCCACCGCGGAAGATTCGTTCGCCGAGTGTCACCAGTTCCTTGTCCTTGGCGAAACCCGGCTTGGCTTTCTGCGACGCAGCCCAATACGCGATGTTCCTCATGTCGGCATCCGAGAGCTGCGAGGCAAAAGCCTGCATGATCGGACTGGGCCGCTTGCCGCTCTTGAATTCCTGCAGCTGCTTGATCAGGTACTCGGGATGCTGCTGCGCAAGCTTCGGATTCGTCGCGATGCTTGAATTGCCGTCCGCGCCATGACATGTCACACACACCGTGCCGAATTTCGCGCCGCCCTGATTGGTGTCAGGCTTGGGGGCGGGCGGCGGCGGCGGCGCGGCGGCGGGAGCTGCGTGGGTATGCCCGGCCCCCTCGTTCTGCTGGCCGAAGGAGGCAGACAGGGGCGATGCCAGCAGGGCAGCGATCAGCAGGGAAGCAGGCAACTTCATGTCGAGGAAAAGGTTCGTTGGCGCAAAACCCGGTGATTCTACAATGCCGCACTCAGGTCCCCTCCCCCAAGACAAAGGCGCTTCATGACTTCCACCCCGGCCGATCCGGCCGGCACCCGGGCCCGCAACGCGGCGCCTGCGGCTGCGCCGCGCTCGGCTGCGGCGCTGGCGCTCGGCTGGCTGCACACAGCGCGCTTCCTCACCACCGCGCCCACGCTCGAGTTCCTTCCCGCGCTCGGCGTACCCGAAATTGCGTTCGTCGGCCGTTCCAACGCGGGGAAATCCACCTGCATCAACACGCTGACCCAGCAAAAGCGGCTCGCGTTCGCCTCCAAGACGCCGGGGCGCACGCAGAGCATCAACCTGTTCGCGCTGGGCAAACAAGGCGTCACCGACGCCGTCCTGGCCGACCTGCCGGGCTACGGCTACGCTGCCGTGCCCAAGCAGGACAAGCAGCGCTGGCAGCAGGTCATGGCCAACTACCTGGTGACGCGTGAGAGCCTCACCGGCATCGTGCTGCTGTGCGATCCGCGGCACGGGCTCACCGAACTCGACGACATCCTGCTGGAGGTGATCCGGCCGCGCGTGGAACAAGGCCTCAAGTTCCTGCTGCTGCTGACCAAGGCCGACAAGCTCAATCGAAGCGAACAGACCAAGGCGCTGTCGATTGCACGGCTGCAAGCGGGTGGCGGCGAGGTCAAACTATTTTCAGCCCTGAAGAAACAAGGCATCGAGGAAACCGCCGTGCTGCTGTCCCGGTGGGCACATCCGCAGGCAATCGAACCCCCAGCGGCATGATCGACCGGTTCCTGCAAGACCTGCCGCACGGCATCACCTTGAGCTGCCGCGCCAGCGGCCAGCGCGGCGCGCCCGTGCTGATGTTCCTGCACGGCTTTCCCGAAGCCGCGTTTGTCTGGGATGAAATGCTGGAACACTTCGCGCGGCCGGAGAACGGCGGCTACCGTTGCGTCGCGCCCAACCTGCGCGGGTATGAAAATTCCTCGCGGCCGGACGACGTCAAGCAGTATCGCGTGAAATACCTGTTGCAGGACATCGCCGCACTGATCGCCATCGAGGGCGCGCCGCTGCATTGCCTGGTCGCCCACGATTGGGGTGGCGCGATCGCGTGGAACCTGGCCAACCAGATGCCGCAGCTCGCAAGCAGGCTCGCGATCATCAACTCGCCGCATCCCGGCACCTTCCTGCGCGACCTCAAATCCAGCCCCGCGCAGCAGGCTGCCAGCGCCTACATGAGTTTCCTCGTCCGCCCCGACGCGGAACTGCTGCTGCGCGAGAACGACTATCGGCGGCTGTGGGAATTCTTCCGGCAGTGGGGCGACGCACCCTGGTTGACGCCCTCCCTCGAACAGCGGTACCGCGAAGTGTGGGACGCGAGCCTGACCGGCGGCCTCAACTACTACCGCGCGTCGCCGGTGCGCCCCGCGCGCGCCGGCGATCCGGCTGCGCAAGCCATCGAGTTGCCGCGCGAAATGCTCACCATCGGCTTGCCGACGCTGGTGCTGTGGGCGATGGAAGATGCGGCCCTGTTGCCCGGGCTGGTCCATGGTCTCGAGGCCTACATTCCGCAACTCACGCTCGAGAAAATTCCCGGCGCATCGCACTGGATCGTGCACGAGCAACCTGCGCTGGTCGCGCAGCGCCTCGGGCATTTTTTGTCCGCGTGACGCGCAGGCTGCTCAATACACCTGCGGGGCGCCGGGCGGGCGGGTCTTGAAGCGCTTGTGCACCCAGTAATACTGGCCGGGCATCTGGTCGATGTAGTCCTGCAGGCGCAGATTCATCAGCGCTGTGTCCGCGGCGATATCGCCGGAGGGAAACGGGTCCCAGGCCGGCAGCACATGCACCTCGTAGCCGCCGGGCGTCAGGCGGGTGACCACCGGGACCACCTTGGCGCGGCCCAACCTGGCGAACCGCGATAGCGATGGCACGGTAGCGGCGGGCACGCCGTAGAAAGGGACGAAGATCGAGTCCTCCGGACCGAAGTTCATGTCGGGCAGCAGGTACATGATGTCGCCTGCACGCAAAGCGGAGACGATCTCGCGCACGCCCTCGGACCGGTTCATCGGCCGCGCGCCGCCGAAGCGGTGCCGCCCCTGCAAGACCCATGCGTCCACGACAGGATTGCTCTGCCGCGTGTAGATGCCGATAAAGCGCCGCGCCACCTGCTGCGTCAGTCCGGTCACCCCGGCATCCAGTCCCACGAAATGGGGCGCGAAAACGATGGTGGGATCGCTGCCGGCCAGCTCGTGCAACGCACCCGTCAGGACCACCCGGCGACGCACGACGTCGGGATCGGCGTGCCACAACCATGCTCGATCCAGGAAGGATTGCGCGACGTTGACGAACACCTCGCGCCCCACCCTGCGACGCTCGGCGTCAGGCCACTGCGGAAAGCACAAGGCGAGGTTGACCTGCACCACATGCCGGCGCGGCGGAACCAGCACATACAGAATCCAGCCGAGCATCCAGCCGATCGCGCGAATCCAGCCAAGGGGAAGGGGCGCCAAGCAGCGCATGAGAAGTATGCCCAACCGGCTCATGCGGAGATCCCGGTCTTGCTTTCGGTGCGCGGCTGCTTGTAGCGGGCGTAGCCCCAAAGGTACTGCTGCGGACACTCACGGATCAGTGCTTCCATCTCGGCGTTGACTTGCGCCGCGGCGCCAACGGCATCGGTGGCCACCTCACCGCGGGACCAGGAACGCAAATGGACGCGATAACCACGCCCACCGCGAAGCCTCTCGCCCCACGCCAGCAACACCGTCGCGCCGGTCTGCGCGGCCAGGCGCGTGGACAAGGTCATGGTGTACGCCGGCCGCCCGAACAAGGGCGCCCACGCGCCAAGGCCTTCGGGCGGCACCTGGTCGGGCAGCAAGCCGACCGCTTCCCCCGCCTTGAGCGCTTTGAGCATCTGCCGCACGCCGGACAGCGTGGTGGGCACGCTGTCGAGATTGGGGCGGCTTCGCACCGTGTCCACCAATTCGCGCAGCCAGGGTTTGCGCGCGGGCCGGTACAGCACGGTGATGGGTCCGAAGCGCGCCGCATAGGCCTGTGCCGTGATTTCAAAGCAACCCAGGTGGGGCGTGAGAAAGACGATGCCGCGGCCCTGCGCACGCGCCGCGGATATCAGTTCCGCGCCGTCCCACTGGATGGTCACGGGGCGCCCGAACCACAGCCGTGGCGACTCGGCAATCAGCTTGCCCGCTTCGGACACCGCCGTTCGAACCTGCGCGAAACGGTAATCGGCCTGCGCGGCATTGGCCAGAAACCGGCGCCGGTAAGCAGGCGACGCAAGGAAGGAAAGCCAGCCCAAGGCTGCGCCCGCCGCATGCAGCACAGGCAGCGGCAGCAGCGCAAGCAGGCGAAAGAAATCTTTCAATCGGATTAGAATGTTCCCGTCGCCGAGTTATGAACTACTTGCAGGGCGACTTTAAAAAAGATTCTGCTAAAGCGTTCGCCCCAAGCTCCGGCACAAGGCAACGCGCCTCAAGCCAACCCATGGAGTTTATTCAAATGGCGAACGACTTTCTCTTTACCTCCGAATCGGTGTCCGAGGGCCATCCCGACAAGGTGGCCGACCAGATCTCCGATGCGATCCTCGATGCCATTTTCGCGCAGGACCCGCGCAGCCGCGTCGCCGCCGAAACCCTGACCAACACCGGCCTTGTGGTGCTGGCCGGCGAGATCACCACCAATGCCCACGTCGACTACATCCAGGTCGCGCGCAATACCATCAAGCGCATCGGCTACGACAACACCGACTACGGCATCGACTACAAGGGCTGCGCGGTCCTGGTGGCCTACGACAAGCAGTCCAACGACATTGCCCAGGGCGTGGACCACGCGTCCGACGATCACCTGAACACGGGCGCCGGCGACCAGGGCCTGATGTTCGGCTACGCCTGCGACGAAACGCCGGAGCTGATGCCCGCGCCGATCTATTACGCGCACCGGCTGATGGAGCGCCAGGCGCAGGTGCGCAAGGACGGCCGCCTGCCGTTCCTGCGTCCCGACGCGAAAAGCCAGGTGACGATGCGCTACCTCGATGGCAAGCCGCACAGCATCGACACGGTGGTGATCTCCACCCAGCACAGCCCGGAACAAAGCGATGGCAAGCACATGCTGCCCTCGTTCAACGAAGCGATCATCGAGGAGATCATCAAGCCGGTGCTGCCCAAGGAGTGGCTGAAGGAGACCCGCTACCTGATCAACCCGACCGGGCGATTCGTGATCGGCGGCCCGCAAGGTGACTGCGGCTTGACCGGGCGCAAGATCATCGTCGACACCTACGGCGGCGCCTGCCCGCACGGCGGCGGCGCTTTCTCGGGCAAGGACCCGAGCAAGGTGGACCGCTCGGCCGCCTACGCGGCGCGGTACGTCGCGAAGAACATCGTTGCCGCCGGGCTCGCGCGCCAGTGCCAGATCCAGGTGGCCTATGCCATCGGCGTTGCCAAGCCGATGAACGTGACGGTCTACACTGAAGGCACCGGCGTCATTTCGGATCAGCGGATTGCGGCGTTGATCAACGAGCACTTCGACCTGCGGCCCAAGGGCATCATCCAGATGCTCGACCTGCTGCGTCCGATCTACGAAAAGACCGCAGCCTACGGCCACTTCGGCCGCGAAGAACCTGAGTTCACCTGGGAGCGGACTGACAAGGTCCAGATCTTGCGCGATGCAGCCGGCCTGAAATAGGCGTAGCGGCAAATCATTCCGGCGCGCCGCACGCGAAACAACGTGCGGCGTGCCTTTCAATCAAAAAGGCCGGGGTTCCCCGGCCTTTTTACCTGGCTAAGCAACTTCAAAAACACTGCGTGTTTTTGAAGTTAACGAGCTGCCGCCTGCTGGCGTCCGTATTCGCCGAGCTTCATCGTGACATAAGTGGCGCGATCCATCTCGTGCAACTGGCGGGCGTAACGCTCGCTTGAATTGAACCAGGTCTGCAGGCGCTTTTCCAGCTGCTGGTCGGGCGGCACCTTGAGCGACGCCAGGTGCGCGTCGATGGCGAGGTAGTAGCGCATCGCGGTGCGTTCGATGGCCCCGCGCACGCCGCCGATATAAACCGGCTGGCCGTTGCCATCCTTGCCGCTCACGCTGAAGCCCACCTTTTCCGCGCCCGTGGTCGCCAGGTAAGTCTGCATCGCCATACGGCCCGCGAAACCATAGCCGTACGAGTAGCTCAGGTGCATGAAGGTGTGCCCGCCGTCGAGCGGAACGACGGATACCGAGATGTCGTAGTCGCGTGTGCCGATCGGGCCCTTCGCCGCCACGAGCCGGCTTTCGAAATAATCGGGCTTCAGCGCAATCGGCTGCCAGCGGAACTCCAGGGGGTACGCGTCCTGGGCCGCCTGGCCTGACTTGCGGCCGATGCGCACCTGCAGCGTGGTCTGCTCATTGCCGCCCTGCGCACGGCATGCCTTGGTGTTGAACGGCAGCAGCATGATGTCGCACCAGTCCGCCGGGTTCTTCAGGGTACTGCTGACGCTGGCGAACGGGTAATCCAGCACGGCATAGATGTCGCCCTTGAGCGTGTCGCCGGCTTCCGAGGACTCGATATACAGCGGACGGTGAAAGTTGTTGTCGCTCAACTGCCCGCGCAGTTCGGCGTACTTGGATTGCAGCCCCGCCGGCCCGCTGTACGCCTGGGCGCCGAGCGCGGCCAGTCCCAGCACGCAGGCGGCGCCGCTCTTCGCGGCCGCGCGGATCGCCCCGGCCCACGGTCCCGAAATGAATGTCATGGGTGATTCCTCGAGCTGTGGACTTGCGGAGCATGCACCCGGCTGCGCGATGGCTCGTCCTGCAGCACCTCCTCCACATCGAACTGGATGCCACCCGTGAACAGGGAGTGCGGCTGCACCGCATAAACGTATCGGCCGCGCTGGCCCAAGTCAAGGCACATCCGCAATCGTGGCTGCTGAACTTGCTCCCATGCCTTGATCAGCCGCGAACGCACCAGGTTGTCGGCGCATTGCAGGTAACGCAGCTTGTGGTGGTTGTGCGCGAGGTTGACCGCATCCAGGTAAGCCGAGGCACTCTTGTTGCGGGTGTGGAAATTGGGTGTGAGGTCGATCATGAGCGTCAGCACACGATCGTCGACTTCCAGCACGAAGTGGCGGCCCATCAAGCCGTCACTGCCCTCGCCGTACTTGTACGCCAGGTGAAGATGCGACGGCGTTTTGCGCAGGGAGTGCTTCATGGTTTTAGTGCCAGGGTCACGGCACATCTCGAGCTTGCGCCGGGCATCCCCGCCCGGCTGTAGGACAACACTCAATTTGCCTGTGAGCCGGTCGGGGGCAGATGCGAGTTCGCCGATGCGTCGTTCTCCTACAGGCACTCTCCCGATCCGCTGACTGCCGCGTCTCGCGCACGGCTGAAGATGAGGGATGCACATGCCGACGCTCGCCGCGCCGCGTGGCACATAAAACCGGCAGACGCCGCAAGGTGGCTGCACCTTTATTCCATTCACGACAAGGAGCATTCACATGGCTGCTGAAGACAGAGATCTCAACCGCGATCCGATCACCGACGAACCCGGCGCGCATCCAGTGGGCACCGGCGTGGGCGCCACGGGCGGCGCCGTGGCGGGTGCGGCAGCGGGTGCCCTGGGCGGCCCGATCGGCATGGCGGTGGGCGGCGTCATCGGTGCGGTGGTCGGCGGGCTGGCGGGCAAGGCAGCCGCGGAGGCCGTCAATCCAACTGCTGAAGAGGCCCACTGGCGTGAGAACTACGACCGCGAGCCCTACTACCAGAAGGGCCGCAGCTTCGACGATTACGCGCCCGCTTACCGGCTGGGGGTGACCAGCCGCACGCGCTACGAAGGCGACTGGGAAAAGGCGGAGCCGCAACTGGCTTCCGAGTGGGAATCGGCGCGCGGCGGTTCGAGCCTGAGCTGGCCCGACGCGCAGCCCGCAAGCCGCGCCGCATGGGACCGGGTCGATGCGAACTATCGAAGTGGCATGCCGGGCATGGACGGCTCGCGTGACAGCTTGATTTCCGACCGCGAAAGCATGGGAAGCAGCGGCACGGAAAGCAGCGGCATGGGAACCAGTGGCATGGGTCGCAGTGGCATGGGCGGCAGCGTCGATCCCATGTCGGGCTCACAGTCGCAAAGCCAGAGTCAGGGGACCAGCGGCGGTGCTGCCGCGGCCGTGGGCGCGGCGCAAAGTGCCGGCAACAACTCCGGTGACAGCGACGACGTGATCGACGCGCTGCAGGACCTGGTCGAATGCTGCAAGGACGGTGAATACGGTTTTCGCGCGTGCGCCGAGCAGGCCAAGCGCGCCGACCTGAAATCGACCTTCCTGCAACGTGCTGACGATTGCCGCGGCGCAGCCCAGGAGCTGAACGATCAGATCCGTACGCTGGGCGGCAGCACCGAGGACAGCGGCAGTGCGGCCGGCGCGCTGCATCGCGGCTGGGTGTCGGTGAAAGCCACCTTGACCACCTACGACGACAAGGCGGTGCTGGAAGAGTGCGAGCGCGGCGAGGACAACGCGATGGCCCGTTATCGCAAGGCACTCAAACAGTCGCTGCCCGCGGGCATCAAGCTGATCGTGGAGCGCCAGATGCAAGGCGTGCAGCGCAACCACGACCAGATCAAGATGCTGCGCGATCAATTCCGCACCGCGTAAACGGAGGAGATCGAGGCTCGGGCCAGGCCCGGGCCTCGTACTTGCTGATGGCTGACGATCGCCCCGTCTCTTCCCTGAAAACCTATCGCGAGAAGCGCAACTTCGACGCGACGCCCGAGCCTGCGGAAGGCGGCGTGCCGAACGAAGCCGAGCGAACCTTCGTCATCCAGAAGCACTGGGCTTCCCGGCTGCACTACGACTTCCGGCTGGAGCTCGATGGCACCATGAAAAGCTGGGCGGTACCCAAGGGGCCCAGCTTCGATCCCGCCGACAAGCGCATGGCGATGCCGACCGAGGATCACCCGATTTCCTACAACCGCTTCGAAGGCACCATCCCGCCCGGCAACTACGGCGCGGGCAAGGTGATCATCTGGGACAAAGGTGTGTGGATCCCGCTGGAGGATCCGCGCAAGGGATATCGGGAAGGCAAACTCAAGTTCGAATTGCGCGGCCACAAGCTGCGCGGCCACTGGACGCTGGTGCGGATGAAGGGCCGTGGCAACGGGCGCGAGGACCCGTGGCTGTTGATCAAGGAGCGTGACAGCCTGGCGCGTCCGGCCGCCGAGTACAGCGTGGTCGATGAAATGCCGGACAGTGTGCAGACGCTGGCGGACCGGCCGGTGAGCCAACCCGAAGCACAAACGCCAGCGGCCGCTGCTGCGGAACCCGCGGCGAACGGACCGCCCGCCGGAGCGCGTAAAGCCGCCTTGCCGGACGCGCTGCAACCCGAGCTGGCCACGCTGGTGGACCGGCCGCCCAGCGATCCGCAAAACTGGATCTACGAGATCAAGTTCGACGGCTATCGGATGCTCACGCGCGCCGAAGCCGGCGAGTTGCGCCTCATCACCCGCAATGGCAATGACTGGACCCACAAGTTGCCCCAGCTGGCGCAGGCGCTGCAATCGATGGAGTTGCCCGACGGCTGGTACGACGGCGAGATCATCATGCCGGGCGAACGCGTTCCCGCCGACTTCCAGGCGCTGCAAGGCGCGTTCGACAGCGCACACACGGGCGACATCGTCTACTACCTGTTCGACCTTCCCTACTGCGCGGGTTACGACCTGCGTGAGGTGCCGCTCGAGGAACGCCGCGCCGTGCTGGAACGCATCGTCACACGCAAACCGCACGAAAAGGTGCGGTTCTCCGCCGTCTTCGACGCCAAGCCCGAGGACGTTGTGGCGTCCGCATGCCGCCTGGGCCTGGAGGGCGTCATCGCCAAGCGACGGGATTCGGCCTACGTGACGCGGCGCTCGGCCGATTGGGCAAAGCTCAAGTGCGGCCTGCGCCAGGAATTCGTCATCGGCGGCTATACCGATCCGAAGGGCTCACGCACGGGCATCGGCTCGCTGCTGCTGGGGGTCCATGACAAGGACGGGACACTGAAGTACGCGGGAAATGTGGGCACCGGCTTCAGCGAGCAGACGTTGCGCGAGTTGCGCCAGCAGCTGGAGGCGGTGGCCGCGGACAAGAGCCCTTTCGGCGCAGGCGCCGAGATTCCGAGGGGTGCGCACTGGGTCAAGCCGCGGCTGGTGTGCGAGGTCGCGTTCGGCGAATGGACACGCGACGATCGCATCCGGCACTCGGTGTTTCACGGGCTGCGCGAAGACAAGAGCCCTAAAGCGATCGTGCGCGAGGAGCCGCGGCATGTGCCGGCGCCGGGCAAGCCCGCAAAGGCAGCTGGCGCAAAGGCAGCTGGCGCGAAGGCCTTGAGCGCCGCGAAATCGGCGACGCCGTCCGAGCCAGCCGCCGCGGCTCGCCTGCCCGCAACGCTGCGCGTGAGCAATCCCGACCGCGTGATCGATCCGCAAAGCGGCGTCACGAAGATCGAACTGGTGCGCTACTACGCGCTCGTCGCTCCCTTGATGATGCCGCACCTGAAAGGCCGGCCGATCGCTTTGGTCCGGGCCCCGTCCGGCATCGGCGGCGAACTGTTTTTCCAGAAGCACATGGACCGCTATCAGATGTCGGGCATCGAGCAGCTCGACCCGTCCTTCTTCCCCGGCCATCCGCCGATGCTGGAGCTCGCGAAGGCTGAAGGCCTGTTGTCGGCGGCGCAAATGAACGTCATCGAGTTCCATACCTGGAATGGCGTGAAGACCGCGATCGACAGGCCCGACCGGATGACGTTCGACCTGGACCCCGGAGAAGGCGTCACCTGGGCCCAAGTGAAAGAGGCCGCCGAGCTGGTGCACGCGTTTCTATCGGAGCTGAAGCTGCCGGCCTTCCTCAAGACCAGCGGCGGCAAGGGCTTGCACCTGGTCGTGCCGCTGAAAAAGCAATTCGACTGGGACACGGTGAAGGATTTCTCGCAAGCCATCGTGCAACACCTGGCGCGCACCTTGCCGCAACGCTTCGTCGCCAAGAGCGGCGGCAGCAATCGGGTGGGCAAGATTTTCATCGACTACCTGCGCAACGGCTACGGTGCGACGACGGCGTGCGCCTGGTCGGCACGTTCGCGGCCCGGCCTGGGTATCTCGGTGCCGGTACGCTGGGATGAACTCCAGGGCCTGAAAGGCGGCGACCACTGGACGGTGCGCAGCGTGCACACCCGCCTCGACGAGGGCAATGGCCCGTGGGAAGCCTATGAAGGCAGCCGCGCCGCCTTGGCCGCGGCCATGAAGACGCTGGGTTTCCGGCGAGCCTGAAGGACGCCACTGACCCATGCGCGAACAATGGCCCTGCACGCTGTGGATCGTCAGGCACGGCCAGAGCGCGGGCAACGTGGCGCGTGACGCGGCGGAGGCGGCTGGCCATCACATCATCGACATTTCGGAGCGCGACATCGACACGCCTTTGTCCGACCTCGGCCGCACGCAGGCCCGCGCCTTGGGCCATTGGTTCGGCCAACTGCCGCGCGAACGCCAGCCCCAGGTCGTGCTCTGTTCGCCCTATGTGCGCGCCCGCGAAACGGCGCGCCTGATCCTGCAGGCCGCCGACTTCGCCGCGGGCGACGTGCGACTGCGTTTCGACGAGCGCCTGCGGGAAAAGGAGTTCGGCATCCTCGACCGGCTGACAGTGCACGGCATCCGCCAGAAGTACCCGGAACTGAGCCAGCAGCGCTCGCACGTCGGCAAGTTCTACTTCCGCCCCCCCGGGGGCGAGAGCTGGTGCGACGTGATCCTGCGCTTGCGCAGCGTGCTTGAAATGGTGACGCGCGAGCATGGCGGACAGCGGGTGCTGATGGTGGGTCACCAGGTGATCGTCAATTGCATGCGCTACCTGATCGAGCGCCTGGACGAAGAGCAGATCCTGACCATCGACCGGCGAGGCGATGTTCCGAACTGCGGCGTCACCTCATATGAGTACGACGCGAAAAGCGATCAGCTGCAAGCCGACCTGGTGAACTTCGTCGCCCCGCTGCGGCAAGCGGGTGCGCCGGTCACGACGGCCCCGGACGACACGGCCGCGCCCAAACCGTGACCATGCACGACGACGCCCCCTGGACCACGCTCGATGCGCGGACACTGCGCGGCTGGCCGCTGCCCGCGCTGGCGAGAGAGGCCGACAAGGAAGCGCGCGGCCGCATCCTGGTGGTTGCGGGCAGCCGTGAGATTGCGGGCGCCGCGGTGCTGGCGGCCACCGCGGCCTTGCGCGCGGGAGCGGGCAAGCTGGTGGTCGCCACCGCCGAGTCTGTGGCGGCGCACCTGGCTTTCGCGGTGCCGGAGGCGCGGGTCATCGCCCTGCCCGAAACCGCATTGGGCGCATTTGCGAAGACCGGCCTGGACCGGTTGCGCGATGCCGCGGAAGGCGCCGACGCCGCACTCATCGGATCGGGGCTGATGGACGAAGCAGGCGCTACTGACTTCGTCGGCGAGTTGTTGCCGCTGGTCGCGCATGCGCCTGTCGTGCTGGACGCGCTCGCCATGAACGTCCTGAAAAACCGCGGCGCGCTGAGCCAGCCCGTGCTGTTGACGCCGCACGGCGGCGAAATGGCGCACCTGATGGAACGCAGCAAGCAGGACGTCCTCGCGCGGCCCGAGGAGCTCGCCACGGCGGCGGCGCGCCGATGGAACGCCGTGGTTGCACTCAAGGGCGCGACCACATTGATCGCGACGCCGGGCACGGCCGGGTGGCGTCATGAAGGCGGGCAGCCCGGCTTGGCAACGTCCGGCTCGGGGGACGTGCTGGCGGGGCTCATTGCCGGCTTGCTGGCCCAAGGCGCGACGCTGGAGCAAGCGTGTGCCTGGGGCGTCGTGCTGCACGCGTCGGCGGGTGCGTGCCTGGCGCAGCGTCTCGGACCCTTGGGCTATCTGGCCCGGGAACTGCCTGGCGAAATTCCGGCGCTGTTGAAACAGCTGCAGGAATGATGTCAGCTCAGGACCGGGCGACCCATGGAATAGCCATCGTGAGCCGCTGCTTTCCGTCACGCGTCAGTTCCACCGACTCCGCGCGGGCCAAGGCGTCGAGGTCGAAAGCGTCGAGTGTGCGGTAGGAGGGCTCCGGCGGATCCCCCACTTCGCCCTCGGTCGGGTGAACGGTCAAGGTGAACACGGCGGCGGTGGGTAGGGCCTCCACAGCGAGCACCAGCTCCGCGGGCGCCGGATTGAGGTCGGTGAGGTGAATCATGGCCGCGGTCAGCACGTTGCGGACAGCTGAGCGATGCACCTGGCCGCTCACCGGGGCGGTGTCATTGCGCACCGCATAACCCCGGAACGCAAGGCTGGTGGTCAGCAGGCCCAGGCATTCGCGCACGCCATCAGCCACTGTGCTCGCGGCGTCTTGCTCGGGTGCCAGCCAGGTGACGACATCGAGGCAGGAGTTGAGCGCCGCGCGGGCAAAGCCATTGATTTTTTGCGCGCCATCGTGCACCTCGTCGAAATTCGGCTGCGGCGCGCGCAAGCGGCGGTCCATCACCTCATAGATCATGCCGATGGGCTGCAGATTGACGACCAGGTGATGGCGCATCGAGGGCGCCAGGCGGCGCAGGAGCGCGTAGCGTGCGGCTTCCGCCCGGCTGGCAGCGGGCAGCACAGGCTGCGGTTGCAAGGAGGAGGCAGTCGGGCTCATCGCCTCAAGCGTATTTCAGGGGCGCGAACCTTGTCAACTTTGCCCCTTCGCCGCACCGGCGATGGCACAAGCGCACGCGAGCGTGGGCGGTGCGCCACGCCACTATTCCACCGTCACGCTCTTGGCCAGGTTGCGTGGCTTGTCCACGTCCGTGCCCCTGGCGCAGGCGGTGTGGTACGCCAGCAGCTGGAGCGGCACCACGTGCAGGAGCGGGCTCAACGCGCCGTAGTGCTCCGGCATCCGGATCACGTGGATGCCTTCCTGGCTCTCGATGCGCGAGTCGGCATCCGCCAGAACGTACAGCACGCCGCCCCGGGCGCGCACTTCCTGCATGTTGCTCTTGAGCTTTTCCAGCAGCGCGTCGTTCGGGGCGACGGTCACCACCGGCATCTCGCTGGTGACCAGCGCCAGCGGGCCGTGCTTGAGTTCTCCGGCCGCATACGCCTCCGCATGGATGTAGGTGATCTCCTTGAGCTTCAAGGCGCCTTCCTGGGCGATCGGATAGTGCAAGCCCCGGCCGAGGAACAGCGCGTGCTCCTTGCCGGCGAAATCCTCCGACCAGCTGATCACCTGCGGCTCCAGGGCCAGCACCGCGGACAACGCGGCAGGCAAGTGCCGCATGGCTTTCATGTGAGCGGCCTCCTGTGACTCCGTCAGGCGTCCCTTCACCTGGGCCAGCGCCAGTGTCAGCAGGAACAAACCCGCCAGTTGCGTGGTGAAGGCCTTGGTCGATGCGACACCGATTTCCACGCCGGCGCGCGTGATGTAAGCCAGCTTGCATTCACGCACCATCGCCGAGGTGGCCACGTTGCACACCGTCAAGGTCTGCGTCATGCCCAAGCCCTGTGCGTGCCGCAGTGCCGCGAGAGTGTCCGCGGTTTCCCCCGACTGGCTGATCGTGACCACCAGCGTACCGGGATGCGGCACCGAATCGCGGTAGCGGTACTCGCTGGCGATTTCCACCTGGGTCGGAATCCTGGCGATGCTTTCCAGCCAATACTTCGCGGTACAGCCGCTGTAGTAGCTGGTGCCGCAAGCCAGGATCAGCACCCGGTCGATTTCCTTGAAGACGCGGTAGGCGCCATCGCCGAACAGTTCCGGCACGATACCTTGCACGCCTTCCAGCGTGTCCGCCACCGCACGCGGCTGCTCGAAGATTTCCTTTTGCATGTAGTGGCGGTACGGGCCCAGTTCGGCGGCGCCGCTGTGCGCCAGCACCGTCTTCACCGGACGCGTCACGGCCTTGTGCGCCTTGTCCACGATCCAGTACTTGCCCAATTGCACATCCACCACGTCGCCTTCCTCGAGGTACACGATCTGGTCGGTGACGCCCGCCAGCGCCATCGCGTCGCTGGCCAGGAAGTTCTCGGCGACATCCTTCGACCCCAGGCCCAGGATCAGCGGTGAGCCGGCGCGCGCACCGATGACGCGGTGTGGCTCGTCCTTGCAGAACACGGCGATGGCGTACGCGCCGTGCAGTTGCCCAAGGGCGCCCTTCACCGCCTCGAACAGGTCGCCTTCGTATAGGCTGTCGACCAGGTGGGCGATCACCTCGGTGTCGGTCTGGCTGTTGAAGTCATAGCCCTTGGCCTGCAAGGCGGCGCGCAGCTCTTCGTGGTTTTCGATGATGCCGTTGTGGACCAGAGCGATGCGGCCGGGCTTGCTCGAAGCGCCTTTGCCGGGGCCGTGGCTGAAGTGGGGGTGTGCGTTGTGCACCGCGGGCGCGCCATGCGTCGCCCATCGCGTGTGGGCGATGCCGGTCGTGCCTTCCAGCTTCTCCTGCGCCACCTGCTCCAGTAGCTGAGCCACGCGGTCGGTGCTGCGTGCGCGCTTCAGGCCGCCGACGTTCACGGCGACACCGCAGGAGTCGTAGCCGCGGTATTCGAGCCGCTGCAGTCCCTGGACCAGGATGGGAACGATGTTTCGGCTGGAAACGCCGGCGACGATACCGCACATGAGTAATTCCTTGAGGCTGTGCAGCCACTCTATGGCTCGGCCCAAGAAATATGCATTCTAAATAGCCGGCGATCCGACATCAAATTTCTACATCAGTTCAGTAAGAAATATAATTCCGTTATGGACGCTTCATCGCAAGAAGAAACCCCGCTGGACGCAATCGACTTGGCCCTGCTCAATCAGCTGCAACACGATGCCTGGCTCAGCAACCAGGATCTGGCGGCCAAGGTCCATGTATCCCCGCCCACCTGCCTGCGGCGGGTGAAGCGCTTGCGCGAGGCCGGTCTGATCGAGCGGCAGATTGCTATCCTCAGCACCGACCGGTTGGCTGCGGTGCTGGGGCACGGGCTGCAAGCGGTGGTGGAAATCACGCTGGAGCGGCAAGGCCAGGAAGAACAGGAAGCCTTCGAAACACGCGTCATCGCCGATGAATCCGTCCAGCAGTGCTACCGCGTCTCGCCGGGACCCGACTTCATCCTCGTCGTGCACGCCTGGGATATGCCGGACTATCTGGCCCTGGCGCAGCGCCTGTTCACCAGCGACGCCAATGTTCGCAACGTCAAGGCGTTCTTTTCGGTGCGGCGCGCCAAGTTTCAGCCCAGCGTGCCGCTCGCGCGCCCGCGCAGTTAGCGCTTCGCTATTTGCCGGCTTTCTTCGGCCGTTGCCAACCGGCGATGCTGACCTGCCGCCCGCGACCGACGGACAGCACGCCCGGCGCCGTGTTCTTGGTGATGGTCGAACCGGCGCCCACGGTCCCACCGCGGCCGATCGTCACCGGCGCGACCAGCACGCAATTGCTGCCGACGTGCACGTCCTCCTCGATCACCGTGCGGTGTTTGTTGGCGCCGTCGTAATTGGCGGTGATCGATCCGGCGCCATAGTTGACGCGCTCGCCCACGCTCGTGTCGCCCAGATAGGCCAGGTGATTGGCCTTCGCGCCGCGTGCCAGCGTGGAGTTCTTCACCTCGACGAAATTGCCGATGTGCACCTCGGGACCGAGATCGGCGCCCGGCCGCAATCGCGCGAACGGCCCCACCAGCGCCCCTTCACCAATGCGAACGCCGAGCTTCTCGCCGTCGATGTGTGTGAACGGATGAATCACGGCGCCGGCTGAAATGGCCGCGTTGGCGATCACGCAGTTGGCGCTGATCGACACCCCGTCTCCAAGGCTGACATGCCCTTCAAACACGCAGTTGACGTCGATCGTCACATCCTGGCCGCAGTCCAGTCGGCCGCGGACGTCGAAGCGGGCCGGATCGGCGAAGCGCACACCCTGCTGCATCAAGGCTTCGGCCTGGCGAAGCTGGAACGCACGCTCGAGCGCCGCCAGCTGCGTCGGGCTGTTGACGCCGTCGACCTGCACCGTGTCGGAAGCCTTTACGGCGGCGACTTCAATGCCGTCGCGCACCGCGAGCTCCACGATGTCGGTGAGGTAGTACTCGCCCTGGGCATTCCGGTTCGACAAGCTGCCGAGCCATCCCTTGAGCAGGCCGTTGGGCACGGCCATGAATCCCGTGTACACCTCGGCGATGCGGCGCTGCTCGTCGCTTGCGTCCTTGTGCTCCACGATGGCGCGCACGCTGTCGCCGCTGCGAACGATGCGGCCGTAGCCGCTTGGATCGGGCATGTCCACCGTGAGCAAGGCCACCTTGCGCGCGCCGCTGCTCTGCGCCAGGGCGAGCAGCGTCGCCGGCTCGATCAACGGCACGTCGCCATTGAGGATCAGGGTCGTTCCGTCATCGGGCAGCAAGGGCGCAGCCTGCTGTACCGCGTGCCCGGTGCCGCATTGCGGCTCCTGGCGCGCGAACTTCGGCGCCGGGCTGCCGGCTCCGTGCGCCCACCCGGCCACTGCAGCCTCGACTTCCGGCGCGCCATTGCCGGTGACCACCACCACATGACGGGCTTGCAGCTGAGACACGGCAGCGAAGACATGCTGCAACAATGGACGGCCGGCCAGGCGGTGCAACACTTTGGGCACGCGACTCTTCATGCGCGTGCCCTGGCCCGCGGCCATGATGACCACATCGATTGCTTTCATGCGAATTCCTTATCTTCTCGCAGCTTGCCTGCCGGCACTTGCCAGGATTATCGGCCTGCTGACCTGTGCTGCCGTCCTGGTCGGCTGCAGCGCCATCAAGCTCGGCTATAACAACCTCGACGAATTCGCCTATTGGTGGCTGGACAGGTATCTCGACTTCAACGAAGACCAGTCGCGGCGGGTGCGCGAGGACCTCGCCCGGCTGCAGCAGTGGCACCGGCGCGAAGAGTTGCCCGGGATCGGCATCATCCTGCAGCGCATGGAACAACTCGCGCCCGACGAGGTCAGCGCGGCGCAGGCCTGCAGCTTCGTGCCGCAGTGGCGCGACCGCTTGAACGCGCTGGCTGATCGCGCGGAGCCGGCGGTCGTGACGCTGGCGATGGCCCTGACGCCCGACCAGCTGGTTCACCTGGAACGCACGTACCAGAAAAAGATCGCCGAATACCGTGGCGAGTGGGTGGACCTCACCCAGGCCGAGCTGTGGGACAAGCGCACCAGGCAATTTCGCGAGCGCAGCGAAATGATCTACGGGCGCCTTGACGAGCCGCAGCGCGCGGTGATGCGCCAGCGGGTGGAGCGCTCCATCTTCGATGCGTCGCGCCTACTCGCCGAGCGTAAGCGCCGGCAGCAGGATGCGTTGCAGACGCTGCGCAAGGTAGCGGGCCAACCCGTGAGCCTGGCCGAGGCGCGGGCGCTGGTCCATGGATTGATCCAGCGGTCGATCGACCCGCCGGAGCCTGCGGCACGCAAGTACCAGGACGCTTTGATCGAGGAAGGCTGCGGCAACCTGTCTGCGCTGCATAACAGCACCAGCGCCGAGCAGCGGCTGTCGGCGGCGCGGCGCCTGCGGGCCTATCAGCGAGACCTGCGGGAGCTCACGGCCGGGCAGTAGCGCGCGCTCAGTGCTCGCCCTTGGAGTGCGACCGGCCTTCGTCTTCAGCTTGCTTCAGGTCACGCGCTTCTTCTTCGGAGCGCGGCTTGGCGGCCTCGGCGTCGCGCTCGACGTCGGCCTTCTTCAGGTATTCCTGGGTTCGCCGGTTGTACTGGCGGGTGCCTTCGTAGCTGCCTTCACCCATCTGCTGCTCGCCTTCCTGGCCCGCGGGCTTGGGCTGGAAGTCGTTGGAACCCGATTGCTGCTGTTGCGGATCAGCGGGGCGTTGCGGCTGCTGCTGCAGGATGCGCGGCAGGGAATTGTTCGTGGGCATTGAGTACTCCAATGGGACGTCGCGAAGCCTCCCAGCTTAGGAGTGCAAGCCCAGCCATGCTGTCGTCCGCCGCACGACGGCCGTGTCGGCGCCGGCCTACAACGGGGGTGCAGCTCAAGCCTGCAGCGAGGCCCACATTTCCTGGTCGCGCTCCGCCGTCCATATCCGTGGGTGCTTGATGCCTCGCGCTTCGTCGTAGGCGCGGCTGACATCGAACGGCAGGCAATGCTCGTAGATGAAGACATGGCCGAAGGCCGGGTCCATGCGGCTGCGCGTATGGGCCATCGCGGCCTTCAGGTCCATCTTGGCGGCTGCGGCTTCGCGCGCGCAGCCGTACAACGTCTCGACCCAGCGCTTGGTGTAATCCAGCGCCTTGTTCACGTCGGCGTGGCCTTTCATCGCCGCGCCGCGGCCCGGCACGATGGCTTCCGCCCGCAGGGCGCGCAGCGCCTCGAGCGTGGCCGGCCACTCTTGCAGCTGCGCGTCCCCGGTGTAGACGCCCGCCTCGTATTC
>JAQGMT010000069.1 GCA_028292185.1 Ramlibacter sp.
GCGGGCATCGTCACGCGCAGCATCGAGAGCGCGCAGCGCAAGGTCGAGGCCCGCAACTTCGACATTCGCAAGCAGTTGCTGGAGTACGACGACGTCGCCAACGACCAGCGCAAGGTGATCTACCAGCAGCGCAACGACATCCTCGATGCGCGCGACCTGTCGGCGCAGATCGCCTCGCTGCGCGAGGGCTGCTTCACCGACCTGGTCCACCAGTACGTGCCGCCGGAGTCGGTGGAGGAGCAGTGGGACCTGCCTGCGCTGGAGGCGTCGCTCACCAAGGACTGGGGCATCCAGCTTTCCGTGCAGCAGGAAGTGCAGGCCGCCAGCAGCATCACGGACGAAGACTTGCTCGAAAAGGTGCTTGCGGCGGCGAACCAGGCCTTCGAGGCCAAGGTGCAGCAAGTCGGGCCTGAAAACTTCACGCAGTTCGAGCGCATCGTGCTGCTGCAAAGCATCGACACGCATTGGC
This sequence comes from Ramlibacter sp., assembly GCA_028292185.1. Taxonomy (GTDB): domain Bacteria; phylum Pseudomonadota; class Gammaproteobacteria; order Burkholderiales; family Burkholderiaceae_C; genus Ramlibacter. The sequence goes on from JAQGMT010000069.1 coordinate 470, forward strand.
GTGAACACCTCTCCGCCCTCGACTACCTGCGCCAGGGCATTCACCTGCGCGGCTATGCCCAAAAGCAGCCGAAGCAGGAATACAAGCGCGAAGCTTTCGAGCTGTTCGGGCAACTGCTCGATTCGGTGAAGAACGAAGTCACGCGCGTCCTGATGACGGTGGCCGTGCAATCGGGCGAGCAGCTGGAGCAGGCGGCCGAGGAAATGGAAGTTGCCGCCGAGCGCATTGCGAACGTCACCTACACCGCGCCCACCGAGACCGGCGAGGTGGAGACGCTGCTCGATCAGAGCACCGCGCGTGCGCCGGCGCCGGTGGTGGGCGAGGTGCCGCGGGTGGGCCGCAATGAGCCGTGTCCCTGCGGCAGCGGAAAAAAATACAAGCAGTGCCACGGCAAACTCGCCTGAGCCGGCGCGTGACGGCCCCATCGCGGGTGGTCAGTGCGCACCCGTAATGCGAAGTGTCAGAACTGACAGGGGTCGGCGGGCCTGTCAGTCGCGTACGTGGCGTTTCTCCTGGCGCGCCAGCCAGCTGCTGTAGCTATTGGCTGAACCGGGGCTCAGGGGCGACTCGATGGCGAACTGCGCGGCGACCAGTCCAGCGTCTTGCCCGACTGGAAACGCGGCGGCGAGCTGCGGCATGCCACTGCGGCCAAGGGCCTGCCGCAGTTCCAGGTCGGCGAGCTTGCGGCCGCGCCGGATGTCTTCGACATCCGAAGGCAACACCCCCTCCAATTCAGCCAGCTCGGCGAGGGCTGTGAGCCCATCGGGCGTTTCCATCTGCAGCCAGCTCACATGCCCGGCCGCATCCATTCCCAACACCCCGAACGGATCGCCGATCACGACGTGCTCGACCCAGCGCGCCGCCGCGAAACGTTCCAGCTCGTGACCGACTGAAGGACTGCGCAGCAGCGCGTTCTGCTCCGGGTTGAGGGTGGCGCGCCAGGTTTGCGCGTGGCGCGCATTGGGCGTGCGCAACAAGTGCTCCACCGCCTCGATCAGCCGGCGCGAGATGTCGGGTGTCTGCTTGGCGATGAACTGGTCGATCAGTCCCCGATTGAAGGCACGCACGGCAATCTGCTCGTCGGCCTGACCGGTCAGCAGCACGCGCGACCCGGGCCAATCCACCAGTTCGCCCAAGGCCTGCAAGCCGTCCATTCCCGGCATCGAATAATCGATCACACAGACCCGCGTGAGAGCGAAGCGCTCGCTGTACTTCGACCAGTAGCCCATGATCTGCGGGATCAGCGGCTTGCCGTTGCGCCAGTGCTCCACCAGCTGCTGCTGGTTCCAGGCGTCGGCTTCCCAGAACGGCGGCTCCTGCTGCAGATAGTTGATGCACTCCACCGGACGCACGAACAGCTCCACGTGCCAGTCGCGCGGCAGCACCAGGGCCAGCATCTCCAGGTAATCGGGGTCGTCGTCGAGGAACACCACGGCGCCGGGGCGATGGAACAGGGGGAAGCTCATGGTGTGCGGCCCGGTTGGAAGAAGCGATCGGCGATCATTTTGCTAGCCCAGGACAGGTAATTCGATGGTGAAACAGGCGCCTTGCATGAGACCCGAGGCCACCCGAATCGAGCCGTTCGCCGCATGCACGGCGCGCTGGCAGAACGCCAGCCCCAGGCCGTGCCCGGTGCCGTCGTCGCCGGAAAAGAAGGGCTCGAAGATGCGCGCCTGCAACTGCGCGTCCATCCCCACACCCTGATCGGCAATGACGATGCGGCCCCGGCGCACCGCCATCGCCACCTCGATGCTGACGTCGCCCGGCTGGTTAGCCGTCTTGGTGGCCGCCAGCGAGCGCAATGCATTCTTGATCAGATTGTCCATGACCTGCAGAAAGACCGCATGCGAGCCCTGGAACATGAAGTCCTGATGAACCGTCACAACCACGGTTTCCCGCTCGCGGGTGCTGCGGTACGGATACCGCGCGACCGCCTCGCGCACCACCGTGGCCGCGCTCACGGCTTCCTTGCGCCGGGGCAGGCGCAGCAGCCGGGCATTGGCGATCTGCGCGTCGATCTGGTGGTTCATGTTGCGCACCAGCGTATGCAGGCGGGCCGCCAGCTTGTCCAGGGTTTCGGCGGCCCCACCCTCGATGCGCGACGCTTCGCCCCGAACCGCGTCGCCGATCAGCGACAACGTCGCCAGCGGCGTGCGCAATTCATGCGCCATGATCCCGGTGGCCCCGAGCGTGTAGTTCAGTTGTTCGCGGCGCAGGTTGGACGAGGAAATGCCCAGCAGCAGCGCCATCAACCAGCAGCAGGCCACGACGACGACGTTGGTGGCCAGCTGCTCGCCGGAAAGGCCGGGGGTGTGCGGCCCCGCGGCGCGAAACAGCAGCCACGCCCCCAGCACACCGCTGGCGCTGCCGACACTGGCGATGCGCCAGTCGGTGAGGTGGTAATAGATCAGGAACATCGCCGCGAAGCTGGCAAGCCACACCGCGTTGCCGCCATTGCACAAATACATCCACGAGAAGAACCAGGGCAGCGTGATCCAGAAAATGGCCGTGAACGCGATTGCGGCCGGCTTGCTCGGCGGCACTGCCGTGATCCCGGGGAACAGGACCAAGGCGAGGCCCAGCGCGCTCATCACGAAGCGCAGCCAGAGGCTTTCATAAGGTTGCGGCAACAGCCTGGCCCAGACCCAATACAAAAGCGGATGGCCAAACGCGGTCGCCAGCCCCAGCGCGCGGATGCGCCAGCGCGAGGGGTGCAGGATCGGCTCGAGCAGCGGGCGCGCCACTTCGTCCGATGCCCACGACGACAGCAGCTGCACGCCGCTGCCGTAAAGCGCGCGTATCGACAAATGACCCCTCCGTTCCAAACGCTCCCTTGGCTGTTGTCGTTGATGAATGATGCTATTGTCTCAGCCCATCCGGTATCCAAA
>JAQGMT010000075.1 GCA_028292185.1 Ramlibacter sp.
CCCGAGCTGGCGCAGATCGCCAACGGCATGACCAAGCTGGGCTGGAAGGTGCCGATCATCGGCAGCTGGACCCTGTCGATGGCCAACTTCATCGACAACGCCGGCCCCGGTGGCGAAGGCGCCCGCATGCCGCAGACCTTCATCCAGGAAGCGACCACGCCCAAGCGCAAGGCGTTCATCGAGAACTACCTCAAGACCTTCAAGCCGAAGAACAACCGGATCGATTCGCCGGTGTCCGCAGCCCAGGGCTACGACTCGATCTACCTGCTGGCCGCCGCGATCAAGCAAGCGGGCTCGACCGACGGCCCGAAAATCAAGGCTGCCCTGGAAGACCTGAAGGCGCCGGTCGAAGGCGTGGTGACCACCTACAACAAGCCGTTCTCGAAGGGCGACCATGACGCCATCACGGCCAACATCCCGGTGTTCGGCGAAGTCAAGGGCCAGCGGGTCGTCTACGCCTACCCCGATGACCAGAAGCAGGCCTCGCAGGTGCGCGTGAAGGACGCCAACGCCAAGGGCGCTCTCGCCCCCGTCAAGAAGTAAGGCCACCGTGACGTCGCGCCGCCCGGGCCCGAACCCGCGGCGGCGTTTTCTTGTGAACCGGGCTGCGGCCGCCGCGGCCCCCGTCGGGCGCTGCCATCATGCAAATTCTCACCCAGCTCATTTACAGCGGCATCGCGCTCGGCATGATCTACGCCGTGATCGCGTTCGGCTACCAGCTCACTTTCGCCACCTCCGACACGCTGAACTTCGGCCAGGGTGACGCGCTGATGCTGGGCGCGCTGGTCGGCCTGACCCTGGTCGGCCTGGGCCTCAACTACTGGCTGATGCTTCCGCTGGTCTGCCTGTTCGGCATCGTGCAGGGCGCGGTGGTCGAGCGCATAGGCGTGCGACCCGCGATCAAGATCAAGAGCGAGTTCGGCTGGATCATGTCCACCATCGCGCTGGGCATCATCTTCAAGAATGTGGCCGAGAACGTCTGGGGCCGGGACGACCTGAAGTTTCCGTCTCCGCTGCCGGAGTCGCCGATCCAGTTCCTCGGGGCCAACATCCTGCCGATGGAAATCCTGGTGGTGGTGGGCGCGCTGCTGATGATGGCGGCCGTCGAGATATTCAACCGCCGCTCGATCTACGGCAAGGCGGTGGTTGCCACGTTCAACGACCGCGACGCGGCCAAGCTGATGGGGATCAACACCGGCCTGGTGATCACCTTCTCCTATTCGCTGTCCTCGCTGACAGCCGCCTTTGCCGGTGTGCTGATCGCGCCCCTGACGCTGACGGGCGCCACCATGGGCGCGGTGCTCGGGCTGAAGGCGTTCGCGGTGGCCATCATCGGAGGGCTGACCAGCGGCATGGGCATCATCGTGGGCGGCATCATCCTGGGCATTGCCGAAACCACCACCGGCTACTACCTGTCGACGGGCTACAAGGACGTGCCCGGACTGGTGCTGCTGCTGATCGTGCTGGCCGTAAAGCCGGCCGGCCTGTTCGGCAAGACCACGATCAAGAAAGTCTGAGAGCATGAAGCGTTTGCCCCTGCTGCCCGGCATTATCGGGCTGGCCTTGCTGCTGGCCTTCCCGCTCGCGGTCGAGAACCCGTATTACATCCACCTGCTCGAGACCATCATGATCTACGCGATCCTGCTGTTCGGGCTGGACATCGTGGTCGGCTACACCGGCCAGGTGTCGCTGGGGCACGCCGGCCTGTTTGGCATCGGCGCTTATGCGGCCGGCGTATTCGTGTTCAAGCTCGGTGCGCCCCTGTTGGTCACGATTGTCGCCGCCGTCGGAATCACCGCGTTCTTCGGTGCGCTGCTGGCATTGCCTGCGTTGCGGGTCACCGGCCCGTACCTGGCGATGGTGACGCTCGCTTTCGGGACCATCATCCAGATCCTGATCAACGAGATGACCTTCCTCACCGAGGGACCGATGGGGATCAAGCTGGCCAAGCCGCTGCTGCTGGGCCACAAGCTCGACGAGCGCGAGTTCTTCTGGCTGGTGGCCGTGCTGCTGGTGCTCTCGCTGGTGGTGGTGGACCGGATCCTGCGCTCCCACCTGGGCCGCGCCTTCGAGGCGTTGCGCGGCAGCCCGGTGGCATCCGACTGCATGGGCGTTTCGGTGTATCGCTACAAGGTTTACGCCTTCGTGATCAGTGCCGGCCTGGCCGGCCTGGCGGGCTCGCTGTACGCCTTTTCCGAGCAGTACATCTCGCCGAACACCTACAACTTCGAGCTGACGGTGCTGTTCCTGCTGGCCATCATCATGGGCGGACGCAAGACCCGCAGCGGGGCACTGCTCGGCGCGGCGATCATCGTCATGCTGCCCAAGCTGCTGGACGACATCGAGATGTTCCGCTACGTCTCCGTGGCGCTGGCGCTGCTGGTGACCGTGGGAGCCGTGGTGTTCGTGGCCCGCAAGCGCGCCACTTTGGCCCGGGTCGCCGTGCCGGTCGCGGGGAGCGTCGCGCTCGCCGCGCTTTCTTTCGTGCTGGAGACCATGACGGACTGGCGGCTCTCGATCTTCGGCTTGATCACGCTGCTGGTTGTGTATTACCTGCAGGACGGCATCATTGGCTTCGTCCGCGGCATGTTCAACCTGAAGGGCAACGCCCGTACCGATGCGGAAGCCGCGCGCGGCCTTCCCAAGGTCGAGGACGGCGTGTCCCGCGCCAGCGCCGACACACCGGCGGAAATGCTCGATGCGAGCGCGGTGCTGATGCAGTTCGGCGGCCTGAAGGCGCTCAACAACGTGGACCTGAAAGTGCGGCGCGGCTCCATCCACGGGCTGATCGGTCCCAACGGGTCGGGCAAGAGCACCATGATGAACGTGCTGACCGGCATCTATGTTCCGACCGCGGGTTCCATCGCTTTCCAGGGCCAGTCGATCGTCGGCCGGACGTCGGCCCAGATCGCGCTGTCCGGCATCGCCCGCACCTTCCAGAACGTGCAGCTGTTCGGGGAGATGACGGCGCTGCAGAACGTGCTGGTCGGTCTGCACCACAGTTTCCGCAGCAACCTGTTCGACGTGGCGGTGCACACACCCAGGTACCGGCGCGAGAACGTGCAGGG
>JAQGMT010000115.1 GCA_028292185.1 Ramlibacter sp.
CGAACCAGGAGCATCCATATGGCAGCAGCAAAGAAACAAACCTCGCGGGGACGCACTCAGGATCGTGCTCGCGTTGCTGGTGGACAGGAGCATGAAGTACGGTACGAATCCAAGAAGACCGGGGCTACTGCCGCCGACGTGAAGGGTGCGGTCAAGAGCGCGGGCAACTCTCGCAAGGCTGTCAAGAAAAAGCTGACCAAATAGGGATGGGCTGAACGCACGCCGCGCGACTTCACCTTCAACGTAGCACTTGCGGAGAGATGGAGCGGGCGATGGGAATCGAACCCACGTCTTGAGCTTGGGAAGCTCAGGTCCTGCCATTGAACGACGCCCGCGGTTCAGCCCGGAATTCTACGGCTGTTCGCGATCGGGTTGAAAGCGGGTGACCGCAGGGGGGGCATCGAGGCGCTCGGCCAGCTGCCGCGACCAGCGGCGCCCGGGTTGCTCCACGAACCGGAACGTCAGGCACGAAATTCCCACCACCACCGACATGAAGGCGATGAACAGCAAGTCCCCGATCCAGGGATTGATCGCCAGCAGGTTAACCTTCGCCAATTTGGCGACGCTGTAAATCCGGCCGACGACGAACCAGTGCACCATGTAAATCGAATACGAGAGCATGCCCAGCAGCAGGAACGCGCGGTGCTGCAGCAAACGGCTGACGGCGCCGGCTTGCCTGGCGTACACGACGACCACCCCCGCGAAAAGGTAAGGCGCGGCATAGGATGCGACGCTGTACGCCGTCGTGCTGATGAATGCCACCACTGCGGCAAGCGCCACGAGTTCCAGCAGCGTGCCGCTCTTCAGGGTCCACCGTTTGTGCGCATGCCAGCACAGAACGCCGGCGGCGAAGCCATACAGGCAGCGCACGAAACCCAGGTCGTAAGCGGCGTCCATGTAGGTGTGGCTGAACAGCGCGAGGATCACCGGGCCCAGGACCACCGCCGCGGCCAACGCAATCCACAGGCGTTTGCGCAGCGTCGTAAGCAAGGCGGCGAAGACCAGGTAGGCGAAGAATTCCGCGCTGATGCTCCAGCTGGGGACGTTCCAGTTCGGGAAATCGTAGATGCCCAGCCCTTGCATCAACAGCAAGTTGATGCCAAGGGCTCCCAGCGAATCGTCGGGCGTTGAAAATGGCGGCGCGGAAGGCGAGGCCAGCGAAGGCACGGCCAGTTGCAGCATCTTGTAGCCGATGTAGGCACACAGAACAGCGACATGCAAGGGGTACAGCCTGCCCCAGCGCAGCAGCATGAACCGGGTCAGGCCGAAGCCTTCCAGCAGGCGCTGGTGGTAATTGGCCGCGATCACGAAGCCGCTGAGCACGAAGAAAAAGTCGACGAAGAGATAGGAGCCGTTGACGAACGCCGAGCCGACCACATGGCTCGCGACCGCAAAGTGTGACAGCGCGACCATGCAGGCAGCCACGCCACGCCAGCTGTCCAATGCGTCAAAGCGGCCGTGATCCATCCCTCCCTGCCTCAGGGCCGCACGTACGACCAACCCTCGGCCTGCTTGAACATCAGTTCGGTGACACCGGCGGGCACGTAGCCGACGGCAGGGTTCATGTCGGCCACAACCAGCTTCTGGTTGCGCATCGTGTTCTGGCAGGCCACCACCTTGATGCCGGCTTGGGTCGCTTCCAGCACGCGGGCGGCGACCACCGAGTCGTGCTTGAGCATGCCGATGCCCGGGCCGTACGCGACGATCTCCAGGTCGACATTGCCGGCACCCACGTCCTGCTGCACGTTCCTGGCGTTGTTCAAGGCAAGCGCCCACTTGGCGGGATCCGCGTCGCTCACCTGCAGGATCAACTTGTGGCGCTTGGGTGCGGCGGTCTGCGCACCGGCCAGTGCGGCTGCGCTGGCGAGGGCCAGCGCCGATGCGGCTTGAAGAACGAGGCGGCGGTTCATGATGGCGGCTCCGGTGGTGGAGCCGCCATTTCAACAGAATTGCGCCCGGCCTACGCGGCGGCTTGCCGAGCCGGGGTCTCCACCGGCGGCGTGCCCTTCTTGATCAGCTTGACGAGCTGCATGCGCAGTTCCGGCGTGTCGGTGTGGCCGTGCACGGAAACCGCGTGCTCCACCGCCGCATCGATCAGTTCGCGTTCGCTGTCGGCCGCGACCGCGACCGTGCAGTTCATCTCGCTGGGAAACTCGCGGCAATCTATATATTGGCGTGCCATGGTGGCTCCTTGGTGGTTCAGGGACGGGCTTCGAAAATCAGGTTGAAGGGGGTCTGCGTGGCGCGGCGGAAGCGCGTGAACCCGCCTTGCATCACAGCCGCGCGCAGACGCGCTTCGCCGGCCTGGGCGCCCAGGCACAGGCCCACTTCCTGCGAGCGCGAGGCCGGTGTGCAGATGAACGTGGACGCCGAATAGAACACGCGGCCGACAGGGGTCAGGTTGTCCTCCAGGCGGTCGTTGGCGAAGGGCTCGACGATCATCCACGTGCCGCCCGGCTTGAGGCTGCGCTTCACGTGCGCTGCGCCGCCCACCGGATCGCCCATGTCGTGGAGGCAATCGAACACGGCGACCAGGTCGTAGTTGTCTCCGGGGAAATCCTTTGCGCTGGCGACTTCGAAGCGCACGCGGTCCTTGCCCAGGCCGGCTTCCTGGGCGCGCGTCCAGGCGCGCTCGATCGAAGGGCCGTGATAGTCGAAGCCGATGAAAGTGGAATTCGGATAGGCCTGCGCCATCAGGATGGTGGAGGCCCCGTGGCCGCAGCCGACGTCCGCCACGCGCGCCCCACTTTGCAGTATCTTTTCCACGCCTTCGAGGGACGGCAGCCACTGGCTGACCAGGTTGGCCGCGTAGCCGGGGCGGAAGAAGCGCTCGGTGCCGTGGAACAGGGCGGGGTCGTGTTCGTGCCAGCCGATGCCCAGGCCCGTCCGCATCGCTTGAGCCATCTTGGGGATGGCCTTGAACTGCGCGACCGCGATCTGGAAGGCGCCGGGTATGAATGCCGGGCTGCCTTCCTGGGCCAGCGCGAAGGACTGCTCCTCGGTCAGCGAGAAGCGCTGGCCCTCGGGCTCGTACTGCACATACCCGCTCGCCGCCTGCGCCGACAACCACTCGCGCAGATAGCGCGGATCGGTCTCGGTGCGCCGGGCCAGCTGCTCGGCGGTGGCCGGTCCTTCGGCCAGCGCCTTGTACAGGCCCAGTTGATCGCCCACCACGATGGTCGCCGCGTGCATCACGGCGCCGAGGTCGTGCACGAAATTGCCCATGAATTCGTTCAGTTTTGCTTCGTCCAAAGCCATGGTCACTCCTTGCTGCCGCGCCTATACTCCAAATGGAAAGGCGGCGACCAGCATCGTGCCGCGTGGGGGTCCAGCCCCCAATACGCAGCAATGCGTACATTCCGCGAAGGCAACGCGTACTCATGGAAGGGGTGCGATGAACCACCTGACGCGCAACGACTACGCCAGCGCCCTGCAACTGCTGGCGCGGCTGGAGACCGAATCGGCCGGCCTCGAATCGTTCGCCAACGCGTCGGTGAGGGCGATCGGCGACTTCGTCGCCTCGGAAATCACCACCTTGTCGGTGTGCAATGTGGTCAGCGGGCATCGCGAGGTGGTGGGCCTGCCGCGCGCGGCGCTCGCGCCCGCCGACATCGAATGCTTCGACCGCTATTTTTTCGAGCATCCGCTGGTGCGCTATCACGCCTTCGAAGGAGGCCGGCAGACGCATCGGATTTCCGATTCGCTCAGCCGGCGGGATTTCCGGCGCACCCCGCTCTATGCCGACTACTACCGGCGTGTCGGCCTGGAGCACGTGATGGCGATGCCGCTGTACGTGGACGGCCGCACGCTGGTGAGCATCGTGCTGAACCGGCGCGGCCTCGACTTCAGCGAGCGCGACCGCGAGCGGCTGGAGCTGCTGCGACCGCACCTCGGCTTTTTGTACCGGCAGGCCTGCGCGGACGCGGCGGCATCGCAGCCGACGCGCGCGCCCCTACCGCTGGCGCCGGTGCTGCCCGAACCTGTGCCGCCGGGGCTCACCGCGCGCGAGGGTCAAGTGATGCACTGGTTGGCGTGCGGCAAGACCGACGCCGAGATCGCCGCGCTGTTGTCCATCAGCCCGCGTACGGTGCACAAGCACCTCGAGCACATTTACGTGAAGCTCGGCGTCGAAACGCGCACGGCCGCCGTGATGCGCGTGCGCGTCATGGCGGCCTAGCGTCAGGCCATTGCGCCCGACGCAGAATGTCTCACTGTGCGAAGCGCTTTATCGGGAACCTTGCGCGGTGACGTGCTGGCCCGAGGGCGAAGTGAGGCCAAGCAGCCGCGGGACGAGCTCGTCGGCCATGTGTTGCTGGGCCTGTGTGAGTGAGGAGAACAAGACCTTCAAGGCCTGCGCCAGGTCCTCGGTCGAGGCAAAACCGTTCTGTGCGGCCGTGAGTTGCTGCTCCACCGATTGCAGCGCGCCACTGCTGTCCGCGCCGGCCCGCGGTCTTGCGGCCTGCGCCGTCCAGGACAGGTAGGCCGCGTAAAAACCTTCCCACGCGGCGGACTGCTCCTGCGAGATGATGAGCCGCATTCGCAGTTCATAGAGCGCGTCGGCGGCCGAAATGCCGCGCGGCGTGTTGGAGTCGCGCGAGACGGTGGTGTCCGGATTGCGCATGCCACCGCCGCGGCGTGCGCCGCCCGTGCCGCCGCCGCCGAATTGAGCCCGCGCCGGAATGGCGCAGGCCAGTACCAGCAGGCCGCCCAGCAGATACAGAGCCGCCTTGCTTCTTGTCCATGTCATCGTTGTGTCCCTTTTCATCGCGCGGTCGCGAATTCAGTTGCAGCTGACCGAAACGAGGGCCATGGCCCCACTGGCGACCACGCCACTGGCGTTGGTCAACACGCAAGTCTGTTGCGCGGGCTGGGCCGAGATGGCGACGCTGTAGCTCGACCCCGATGCCAGCAGGCCCGGAAATGCGAAGGTCCCGTTGGCCGCGATCGCAAGCAGCTGCCCGTTCTGCAGCGCCAGGAAAACGCTGTTGCCCGCGGCCAGGCCCGCAACCGTGCCGCCGACCGAGGAAGCCAGGGCGCAAGTGACCGTCACGATGGTGACGTCGTCCGCCGCGGCATCGATGACGCCGCTCGCGTTGCCGACCTGGCAGGATTGGCCGACCGGCTGGGTCAGCACCGATACGTTGTAGGTGGCATTGGCGGGGATGGAAGTGACAAAGGTGAAGCCCTGGTCGCCGGCGATGGTGAGGTTGTCGAGGTTGTTGTCCTGTAGCGTGACGCTGGCACCCGCTCTCAAGCCGGTCACGGTGCCGCCGATGGTCGCACTGCCGCCGCCGCCACACGCCGCCAAAGCGGAAACAAAAGCCAGAACGGCGACGCCTTGCATGACCTGCTTCACTGAAATAATCACGGTAAATTCCCGCGCACACGAGTTGATGAAATGGCGAAGCGGGGTGCGCGCAACGCCCATCGCATTGAAGAAGCTGTGGGTTGCGCTCGCGTGTTGAGCCGGTAAAGAAGTCGTAAATGCGAGTGCACGAGAACGCGTGTGTGCGCGCGTTCATCGGCGCGCTTCATGCACGGTCTGTGTGCACGCGCGTTTGAAGGTCTCGAACCCTTAGCGCTGCCGCGAAGCCGGGCGCCGCGAACTCGCGATCAGGCTCGCGAGCAGCGGATCGCTCACGCGCGCCGTGTCCGCGCGAGGCAAAGCGATGATCACCTTGATCGCGCGGTCGTGATAGTCGCTGGCCGCTTGGCGCGCGGCGATCGGGTCGCGCGCCTCGATCGCCTCCACCAGGCGCTCGCGTTCCTTCGACAGGCGCCGCACCGTCGTGCGCCACGCGGCGAACGTGCCGCCGGACAGCTGCATCGCCAGGTCGACCTGGATGCCGGCCAGAAAGCCGGACAGGATCGCCAGCAGCGGATTGCCGCTGATGGCGGCCAGTTCATGCAGGAAAGCCGTGAGCCGCAACGAGAGTTCGTCGGTGTCGCGCGCAAGTTCCAGCGCGCCCAGCGCCTCGCGCAGCGGGGCGGTCTCTTGCGCCGGGGCCCGGCCGGCGGCCAGCTCGGCCGCATGCATGTGCAGTGCCTTGAGCACGCCCAGGAGTTCGGCCACGCCGATCCGCTCCATCTGGATCATCGAGCGCAAGGGCGCGTCGAGAATGCCCGAGGCATCGCCCGTGACGTAGGCGCCGCTGCCGTGGCGCACCTCCACCAGGCCGCTGGCGATCAGGCCGCGCACGGCCTCGCGCACGGTGGCGCCGCTCACGCCGTAGCCCGCGGCCAGCGCGCGCTCCGTCGGCAGCCTTGCGCCACGCGCAAAGCGCCCCGCCAGGATGTCCAGCCGAAGGTCCTGCAGGACCTGGTGCGCGGCATTGCCGCGATCGAGCGGGCGCGAGGGTGCCCAGGAAACGTCGGGTGAGGTGTTCAGTGTGGTGCCGAAAAAGCTGCTACATTTGCGTACAAAGTCACCAGGTGACTTGGAGACATGATGACC